>JASHPR010000596.1 GCA_030038015.1 Streptosporangiaceae bacterium | reverse complement strand
GGAACCTGCTCGAACGTGAACTCGGCGGCGGGCACCGGCTCGTGATCGAGCAGCGCGTCCCAGGTCAGCCCGGCGCCGAGGCCGTTCCTGTCCCCCGGCTTGGTGACGTAGGGCAGCCGGACCAGGTACTCCAGCTTGCGCAGGCCGCCGGCGATCTGCGCGATCTCGTCGCGGCGGTCATAGTCACGGCCGCCGTAGCTGTAGCCGTCGACGCAGAACAGCACCTTGGGCCTGATCTGGCGGAACCGGTCGAGGACGCCGCGCCAGCCGAAGTCGGGCGAGCAGGACGTCCAGATCGCGCCGATGCTGGTGGCGGCGAGCATCGCGATCACCGTCTGCGGGATGTTCGGCATGTAGGACGCGACCCGGTCGCCCGGGCGCACGCCCATGCTGCGCAGCTGCGTGCCCAGGATCCGCACCTGGCCGGCGAACTCCGCCCAGTCCAGCCCGGCCACCACCGGCGCGGTCTCGCTGACGTGCAGCAGGGCGTCCTCGCCGGGGCGCTCGTGCCGCAGGACGTGCTGCGCGTAGTTCAGCCGGGCGCCGGGGAACCACTCGGCGCCGGGCATGGAACGGCTGCCGAGCACCCGCTCGGGCGGCGCGGAGGCGTCGACGCCCGAGTAGTCCCAGACCGCCTGCCAGAAGCCGTCCAGGTCCCCGGTCGACCAGCGCCACAGGCCGTGATAGCCGTCGAAGCGGAAGCCGCGCTCGCTGGCGAGCCAGTTCATGAAGGCGGTGAGGTTGGAGCCGGCCACGCGCTCGGCGCTTGGCGTCCAGAGCAGGTCGCCTTCCCGAATCGGTGTCGCCATGCGCCGACCCTCCGCGTGCCGCCTTTGCCTCAGGCTGACAGCAGCGTCCGCGCCGAGGCAACAAAACGGCAGGGAGGTTTTCGCCTGGCGAAAGCCGCTACCGGGTGCGGAGCACTCCGCCCGCGCCGCTGCCCGCGCGGTCACCGGCCCGCCGGTCAGGCGGCGTCCGGCAGCACCTCCTGGCCGAGCAGGCGCACGTGGTCGAGGTCGACGGGGTCGTAGAGGTGGAAGTACACGGTGTCGACGCCCATCGCGCCGAACCGCTCCAGGCGGGCGAGGACGTCGGCGGGGGTGCCGACCACGCCCTGGCTCAGCAGCCGCGCCCCGGGCTCCCCGAGCGACTCGGCCCGCCGCCGGGCCTCGGCTGCGGTGGCACCGCAGCACACGGGGAGGGTGGTGGACAGCCGCACCGTGTCCGGGTCCCTGCCGTGCCCGGCGCAGATCCGCCGGAAGTTGGCGAACCGCCCGGCGTCGTCGCCGCCGAGGCCGCTGTTGAACTCGTCTGCGAACCTGGCCGCCAGCCCGGGGGTGCGGCGGGGCCCCACGCCGCCGATGATGACGCGCGGGCGCGCCCCGGCCTGGACCGCGGGGAAGTTGGCGCACTCGTCGACCTGGTAGTGCTTGCCGTGGTAGCTGAACCGCCCGCCGGGCGGCGTCGACCACAGCCCGGTGATCACGCTGAGCTGCTCCTCAAGGCGGTCGAACCGCTCGCCGACCGGCGGGAACGGGATGCCGAACGACCGGTGCTCCCGCTCGTACCAGCCCGCCCCGATGCCCAGCTCGACCCGGCCGCCGCTCATCGCGTGCACCGTGGCGACGGCGATCGCGAGCGGGCCCGGCAGCCGGAACGTGGACGCGGTCATCAGCGTCCCGAGCTGGACCCGGCTGGTCTGCACCGCGAGCCCGGCGAGCGTGACCCAGGAATCCGTCGGCACGTACGAGGGGTCGCCCGCGTCTATGCCGAGGTAGTGATCGGAGCGGAAGAAGGCGTCGAACCCGGCCTCCTCCGTGGTCCGCGCCAGGGCGAGTATCTGCTCGTAGCTCGCTCCGCGGCGCGGCTCCATCAGCACCCGAAGCCGCATGGCGATCCCCTTCCAGCGCAGGCGGGCCCGGGCCCGGGGGTGGGGGGGACGCCGCCGGGCCCGGGGCTTGGGTGCAGCTCGGGGGACACGCCGCCGCGGGTGGTCACGAAGGCTGTCCCCGGTCGCTGCCGGCCTCGCTGGGGTAGCTCAGGTCGATGGTCTGCCCGTCGACGCCGAGCGCCTGCCCCAGTATTGCGCGCATCAGGTCCTTTGGCACCAGGCAGTCCGCGCATGTCCCCGGGCCGGCCGTGATGACCGCCCCGATCCGGCCGCCGTGCTCCTGCAGATCGAGCCGGTACCCGTCCGCGGCCAGCGACTCCCGCAGGGCCTGCAACCGCTCCGCATCAGCCATCCGGCACCTCAACCCTCCCCGCGCGAGCGCGAACGTGCCCGGTCCGGGCTGCTATGAGGACCCGTGCCTCGCCGCAAGCTCGACCGTGCACTCCCTGCCGGTCTGCTCAAGCGAGCCCACGACCTCCTGCGGGGCGCGGCCGGTCTGGGCCAGGAACCGGTCGAGCAGCGGCTGCGAGACCGGGACCAGCGGCAGCCCGTCCGACCAGTCCTGCTCGTAGCAGCACTCGATGGCCCCCTGCGCGAGGTCGGGATCCAGCGTGGCGGATCCGGCCATCAGGCCTGGCCTTCCGCGCCGCCGGGGGCGGCCAGCAGCGCGACCACGTCGGGCAGCACGGCCAGGGCCCGCTCCCTGACCTGGCCCGGGGTGAGAACCGCGACCGGATGGGGCGTGGTCGCGTACCGGTAGCCCGGCGCCCCGCGCAGGCCGGCCATGGCGTCGGCGCTGCCGCGGAACGCGTCGCCGCAGATCACCGCCGCCGGCGTGCCGCGAGCCTCCAGCGCCACGCCGTCGGTGACCGCCGAGGCGCTGCAGGAGCCGCAGTCGCCGATGCCGGTGACCACGACGTCGCACTCGGCGGTGAGCTCCTTGAGCAGCTCCTCGGGCGCCGGCTGGGCGAAGGCCAGCTTGGTGCGGGCCACCACGCCGGCCGCGCCGTGCCGCTCGACCAGCAGCCTGCCCACCTCCGCGAGGAAGATGCCCGCGTTCTGCTTGGTGTTCACCAGCAGCCCGACGGTGGCGCCGGCCAGGTCCGCGCGGCGCGGCGCCAGCGAGGCGCCGCCCGCCGCGGGCGCCTGGGCACGGCCGGATCGCCCGGTCGGATCCAGGATCGCGTTCGGCATGTCAGCTTGCCCGCCCGTCGGTGCTCGTTGATTCGCCCTGCTGCGAAGCCTCCGCCATGTGCAATCATGCACTCCGGCCGTCAGCTTGAACGTCTGGCTTCCGCCCGGTGGAAGCCGCGGGCCGGCTCCTGGCGCGGGCGGGACGGCCGGGAGGGCACGCTCGCGCCCGATGACGGCCCGGCTATCCCTTGTACAGCGATCTACACCGCTGTGCCCGAGCGCGCGCTCGCCGGGCGGATATCCCCGGTCGAGGCGCTCGTCGCCAGGACCCGGCGGCGACGGCCCGGTCAGCCGGCGGCGCGGTGGCTGGGTCGACGGTCGCCCGCCCGGCCACATCTGGCGCCAGGCGGCCGGGCTCAGTTGCCGCGGAACATGTCCCCGATGATCCCGCCGACCGCGCCCGCACCGGCCGACTGCGTGGTGGTGCGCTCGTCGTGCGGAAGGTAGCGCGCCAGCGCGTGCGCCAGCACCGGCAGCGGCATCGACTGCAGCCACACCCGGCCCGGCCCGGTCAGCATCACCAGGTGGAAGCCGTCGTCGCCGAACACGGCGTTGGCGATGCCGGGCATCCGGGTCACGCTGAACTGGACGCTGCCCTGGAACATGCCGATGTGACCGGGGTGCACCAGCAGCCCCTGCATCGGCGGCAGGTCGTAGGTGGTGAGCTCGCCGGACAGCTCGATCCAGGCGCGCCCCTGGCCCTCAAGCTTCTGCAGCACGAAGCCGTCGCCGCCCCACATCCCGCCGCGGAAGCTGTGCTGCAGCCCGACGCTCGGCACGATGCCGGGGGTTCCGCACAGCCAGCCGTGCCGGTGCACGAAGTACGCCTGGCCGGGGGCGATGTCCACGGGCATGATGTGCCCCGGCACCTTGGCCGCGAAGGTGATCGCGCCAGGACCCGCGTAGTGGGTGACGAAGGCCCCGCCGCCGCCGACCGCGCGCTTCAGGCCCTGCATGAAGCCGCCGCCGCCACCGCCGGGACCGCCGGGACCGCCGGTGCTCATCCGCTGCGAAAGCTGGATGCTCTGGGTCATCCAGGCCAGCTCGCCGTGCGTGGAGATGACCTCCTCGCCGTCGTTCAGCGATACCTCAAGGATGGGCATCGTGGTGCCCTTGATCTCGGCCTGCATGACGTGCCTCCGCCCCTAGCCCAGGCCGCGCCGCGAGCGCGGCGCTTGCACGACAAATTACTTCCGCGCAACGCCAGCGGACAGTCCGATCGTCAAGTTCATGGTTCGTTCCGCCGGCGGCGGTGTCGCCGTCACCCGGTCTGCCGCATCGCCGAACGCGCCCGGCGCCATCCCGGAATCGCCGGAGCCTAATTAATGGAGCATGAGCCGCAACAGAAACGGGTACATGCTTTAACGGCCCTGCGCTTTCTTTCTCACCACGGTGAGCGTGGCAGCGGCCAAATGTGTCACAGATTCATGAATTGGCCAATCTGCGACGGGAAGATCGGCCGCGGGGGATGAAAGCGTGCCCGGCGGGGCGCGGAAACCGGGGGGACCGAAGTGATCAGGCGCGCAGGCGACTTCATGGCCTGGCTGGGGGGCGGCGACCTGGAGATCCTGGAGGAGGTGCCGCAGGAACGGACGAAATTCGGCCAGATGGCCGGGGTGCTGCTGACGACGGCGGGACTCGCCGTGGTGTCGATGACGTTCGCGCTGCACGACGGCGTGAAGGCGCCGCTGGCGGCGTCCGTGATCCTCGGCCTGCTCTGGGGTGTGGTCATCCTCAACCTCGACCGGTTCCTGGTGCTGAGCATGGGCTTCACCCGGGACCGCAAGCGCCTGGTGCTGATCACGCTGCCCCGGCTGGCGCTGGCCGTCGTGCTCGCGCTTGTCGTCTCCACGCCGCTGGTCCTGCGCATTTTCGCCAGCGACATCAACCAGCAGCTGTTTGTCATGCAGCAGCAGGAATCGCGGGCCGAAGCGTCCCTGGAGGCGCGCAGCGGGGGACAGCAGCAGGCCAACCAGGTGGAGGCGCAGATCGACACCGACGAGGGAATCCTGAACGGGCACCTCCCGCAGTCGATCACCAGCCCGCAGCTGCAATCGGCGCAGGCTCAGGTCAGCAACCTGCAGAAGCAGGCGAGCAGCGACTACCAGGCGGAAGTCACCGCGCGCGAGGCGTGGCAGTGCGAGCTGACCGGGCAGAGCTGCGAGGGGTCATCGGGCAAGGTCGGCGACGGCCCGCGGGCCCAGGCGAAGTACCTCGAGTACGAGCAGGACGTCAAGACGTACGACTCGGTCGAGAGCCAGCTCAGCGCCGCCCAGGCGGCCGAGAAGTCGGCCCAGGCCAGCTTCAGCGGCGACCTGAGCAGCCGGGTGCAGCAGGTCCAGGCGACGGCGCGCGCGGCCCTGCCCGGGCTGCAGCGCGAGTACGCCGGGCTGGAGGCGGGCCTGCAGGCCACGGCGGCGAACGGCAGGAAGCTGAACGACGCGAACACCGGCCTGCTCGCGCAGCTGCAGGCGCTGTCCGACGCCAGCGCGGCCAGCCCCAGCCTGGAAGCGGCCCGGCTGGCGGTGCTGTTGCTGTTCTTCCTCATCGAGATCCTGCCGGTCACCGTGAAGTTCCTGCTCAACATCGGCCCGCCGTCCGCCTACGAGGTCGTGGCCAAGCTCAGGGAGGACGAGATCGCCGACGCTGCGCACACGCGGCGGGTGGAGAACCGGCGGATCGGCGAGAGCAGGTCGCAGACCAGGGTCAGCGTCGCGGCCGACCTGCAGCAGAAGGAAGCGGATCTCGGCAGGCACGCCAGCACCCGCATCGCAGGCGAGATGACCAAGGTCCTGGACGCCACGGTGCAGGAGTGGAGCAGGCAGGCGACGGCCAGTCTGCCCAGCGGGCTGCGGCCGGCCGCCAACGGCGCCGGGCACCCGGACCTGCTGGGCGGCGAGGACTTCGGGCTGCCGGGCGGCGAGTCGTGACCGCCGTGGTGCCGCGGATGAAGGGCCGGATCACGCTGCGGCGCGGCCAGGCGGCCCGGCCCGATCCGGCCCGGCCGCCGGCGGACGGCGGCGGCCCGGACCTGTGCGGGCTGGTGTTCCTGTTCCTGGCCGACGATCAGCGGGCGGACGGGAGCGCCGCCTGGCGCCGCGGCCGCTCGGTGCTGCTCGAGGTGGACAAGAAGATCGCCGCCACCCCCGGCGTCGGCTACCGCGTGCGGGCCCTGTCCGGCCGGGACAGCGGCGCGCTGCGCGAGCCGCGGCGGGCCGGCCGGCTGTCCCGGCTGTCGCTGCGGCGCCCGGCCGACGGCGTGGACTACCCCAGGGCGATGGCCACCACCCGGGCCGCGGTGCTGCGGGACGTCGCGGCGCTCCGGCTGGCCGGCGCGACCGTGGCCAGGCCCGCGGTGGTGTTCTACGCGGTGACGCCGCCGCTCGCCGACGCGATCACGGCCGACGAGTACGGCCGCCTGGCCAGGGAGGCGTCGGTCACCTGGGTGCTGCCGGAGGGCTTGGCGGCGCTGATGCCCCCGGCGTTCGCGGCCGGCCGCGCGCAGGTGCTCACCGACCACTACGCGGTCGCCGACGAGGTCGCCCACCTGGTCCGCGGCAGCACCTGCGGCTGCTAGTCGCCCAGCTCGCCCCGGCGCCGGGCCACGAAGTCCTCGAGCTCTGCCCTGATCGCGTCGTCCAGCGGCGGCGGCTCGTAACTGTCCAGCGTCTTGGCGCAGATCTCCGAGGCCCGCGCCGTGGCGTCCTTGCCGCCCTGCTTCAGCCAGCGCTCGTAGTTCGCGGTCGAGGACAGCAGCGGCCGGTAGAAGCACTCCCGGAACCGCTCCATCGTGTGCTGTGCACCGAGGAAGTGCCCGCCGTGCCCGACCTCCTCGTGCGCGCCGAACGCCAGCGACGCCTCGTCGATCTCCAGCGGGGTGAACTCGACCCGCAGCATCCGCAGCAGCTCCACATCGACGATGAACTTCTCGTAGCAGGACACGAGGCCGCCCTCCAGCCAGCCCGCGGCGTGCATCACCCAGTTGGTGCCCGCGAGGAACGTGGGCAGCAGGGTCATCAGCGACTCGTAGGCGGCCTGGGCGTCGCAGGTCTGGCTGGCGTTCAGGCCCCCGCCGGTGCGGAACGGCAGCCCGAAGTGGCGGGCGAGCTGCCCGGTGCACAGCAGCCCGATCGCGGACTCGGGGGTCCCGAAGCTCGGCGAGCCCGACTGCATGTCGATGTTGGACAGGAACGAGCCGAAGATCACCGGGCAGCCGGGCCTGATCAGCTGCGCCAGCGCGATCCCGGACAGCGCCTCGGCGAGCTGCTGCACCAGCGCGGCCGGGATCGTCACCGGCGACATCGCGCCCATCAGCAGGAACGGCGTCAGCACCACGGGCTGGCCCGCCGCGCAGTACTCGAACTGCGCGTCCAGCATCCGGTCGTCCCAGCGCAGCGGGGAGTTGCAGTTGATCAGCGAGATCGTGGCCGGCGTGGCCTCGATCGCGGCGCGCCCGCCGAACAGGATCTCGGTCATCGCGATCGTGTCGGCGGCGTTCGGCCCCGACACGACGTTGCCCATGTAGATCTTGTCGGTCAGGGTCTGCAGGGCGAAGATCATGTCCAGGTGCCGGGAGTCGAGCGGCGCGTCGTTCGGCTCGCAGATCACGCCCCCGGCCGAGTCGAGCTCGGGGAACGACTGGGCCAGCATCGTGAGACGGCGGAAGTCGGACAGCGTCGCCTCCCTGCGCACGTCGCCCTCGCGGACGAAAGGCGAGCCGTAGACGGCGCCGAACACCATCCTGTCCCCGCCGATGTGCACGCTGTTCGCCGGGTTGCGTGCCTGCACGTCGAACTCCCCCGGCGCCTTGGCGACCTGCTCCAGCACGAACTCGGGATCGAGCTTGACCACGTCCCCGTCGACATCCTGGCCGGCCTTGCGGAACAGCTCCACGGCCTCCGGCTTGGCGAACTGCACGCCGATCTCGGAGACGATCCGGCGCCACCCGGCGTCGAGGACGCTGACCGCGTCCGGGGAGAGGATCTCGTAACGCGGCATGCGGTTGCGGAACATGTCCACCTCTGGAGCTCGCTTGACCCTGCGCAAAGCCGAACTTAGGATCACATAGTAAAACAGGGTTCCGTAACATGGAACTCCGCCGGGTTTGGAGCACGGAGCACCGCTGAGGGGACCGGAGTTGACTAGCCCGAACGGAACGCAGGCGGTCGACCGCGCGGCGCAGCTGCTGATCCAGGTCGTGCACTGCCCGGGCCCGGTCACGTTCACCGAGCTGAGCTCGGCTTCGGGCCTGGCCAAGAGCACGACCTCGCGGCTGCTGATGGCGCTGGAGCGCAACGGCCTGGTGCAGCGGGACGGCCGGGGCGCGTTCCGGCCGGGCGAGGTGTTCGTCTCCTACGCCTGGCGCAGCGGCGCCGAGGCCGGTCTGAACAACGTGGCGCAGCCGTTCCTCGACCGGCTCGGCGAGGCCACCGGCGAGACCATCAACCTCGGCGTGGCCAGCCGCGGCATGGTCGAGCAGATCGCGCAGGTGGACAGCACCTACCTGATCGGCGGGACCAACTGGGTGGGGCTGTCGGTGCCGCTGCACTGCGCGGCGCTCGGCAAGGTGCTGCTGGCATATGGCGCCGCCGAGCTGCCGGCCGGCCGCCTCAACCGCCGCACCGCCCGCACGATCACCAGCCGCGGGGCGCTGCAGGCCGACCTCGCGGAGGTGCGCCGCCGCGGCTACGCGGTGACGAACGAGGAACTCGAGCCCGGGCTGGTCGCCGTCGCGGCCCCGGTCTACCGCGACGGCGCGACCGTGATCGCCGCGCTGTCGGTGTCCGGGCCGGCCACCCGCCTGACCACGCCCCGCATCCCGGCGATCGCGGCCCGGTGCATGGCCGAGGCCAGCGCCCTGTCCGCGGTGCTCGGCTACCAGCCCGGGCGAGCCCGGCGCCCGTCACGGAAGGAAGGTGCGGCGTGACCCGAGACGAGCTCCTGCAGCAGCTCTACGACTTCACCCTGGTCGGCAACGGGCCCGAGGTGCTCGGCCTGACCCGCCAGGGCCTCGACATGGGGCTCGGGCCCGAGACGCTGCTGTACGAGGCGCTGATCCCGTCGCTGGAGGAGGTCGGCGCCCGGTTCGAGCGCGGCGACTTCTTCGTGCCCGAGATGCTGATCGCCGGCAAGGCGATGGCCGGGGCCCTGGAGATCCTGCGGCCGCTGCTGGCCGAGACCGGGGTCGAGACGATCGGGAAGATCGTCATGGGCACGGTCAAGGGCGACGTGCACGACATCGGCAAGAACCTGGTCAACATCATGTTCGAGGGCGCCGGCTTCGAGGTCATCGACCTGGGCGTGCAGGTGGCCCCGGAGAAGTTCGTCGACGCGGTCAGGGAGCACCGGCCGGACATCGTCGGCTTCTCCGCGTTCCTGACCACGACGATGCCGATGTTCAAGGCCAACATCAACGCGCTGCAGAAGGCCGGCATCCGCGACCAGGTGATCGTGATGGTCGGCGGGGCCCCGGTGACGCAGGAGTACGCGGACGTGGTGGGCGCCGACGGCTACGCCGCGGACGCGTCGGCCGCGGTGGCCAGGGCCAAGGAGCTGCTGCAGCAGCGGCGCGCGATGGCGCCGGCCTGACCGGACGCAAGGAAACCCAGGGGAGCGCGCATGGAAACGGTCCTGCACTCGGCCAGCAGGGAGCTGAGAATCGGCTCGGAGCACCCGTTCTGCATCGTGGGCGAGCGGATCAACCCGACCGGGCGAAAGATCTTCCAGGAGCAGCTGCGGGCCGGCGACCTGTCCCGGATCGAGATCGACGTCGCCCAGCAGGTCGCGGGCGGCGCGATGATGCTCGACGTCAACATGGGCGCGCCGCTCGCCGACGAGGCCGCGCTGATGGTGGCCGCGGTCAAGCTCATCCAGGGCCTGTGCGACCTGCCGCTCTGCCTGGACTCCTCGATCGTCGAGGTGCTCGAAGCCGGGCTGTCCGCCTACCAGGGCAAGGCCCTGGTCAACTCGGTGACCGCGGAGGACGAGCGGCTGGACGCGATCCTGCCGCTGGTGCGCCGGCACGGTGCCGCGGTGATCGCGCTGCCCAACGACGAGGAGGAGATCCCGCAGGACCCGCGGCGGCGGCTCGAGCTGGTCCGCAAGATCGTCGACGTCGCCACGGGCAGGTACGGCATCCCGATCGAGGACATCGTGATCGACCCGCTGGCCATGCCGGTCGGCGCGGACACCTCCCTGGTGCTCGGCACGCTGGAGACGATCCGGCTGGTGCGCGACGAATTCGGCCTGAACATGACGCTCGGCGCGTCCAACGTCTCGTTCGGGATGCCCGACCGCGCGTCGATCGGCGCCGCGTTCCTGCCGATGGCCATCGCCAGCGGCCTGACCAGCGCGATCATGGATGCCCGCTCGCCGCAGCTGGTCCGGGCCGTGAAAGCGGCCGACCTGCTCACCAACAAGGACCCCTGGGGCGCGAGCTGGATCGCGGCGCACCGGGCGGCGCAGGCGCAGGCCCAGGCGGGCACGTGACGTCCACAGCCGCCGACCCGGCGGTCGGCCTGCCCGCCCGCGTCGACCTGGAGTTCCAGCCCAGCGGCTCGCGGGTGCGCGTCCCGCCCGGGGTCACCCTGTTCGACGCCGCGAGCTGGAACGGCATCGCGATCGACTCCACCTGCGGCGGGCACGGCACCTGCAAGAAGTGCAAGATCAGGATCTCGGGCGGGGACGTTCCCGCCTCGGCGCTCGACGCGCGGGCGTTCTCGCCCGACGAGCTGCGGGCCGGCTGGCGGCTGGCCTGCCGGGCGCAGGCAGCCGGCGACCTGCAGGTCGAGGTGCCGCCGCTGGTCACCAGGCCCAAGGCGGCCACCGTCGGGGTCGGCCGCCAGGTCATCCTGCGGCCGGCCGCGCAGAAGCGGTACCTGGAGCTTGCGGAGCCGTCCCTCGCCGACCAGCGCACGGATCTTGAACGGGTGCTCGCGGGGCTGGACGACCTGGAACTGCGGGTCGACCTCGGGGTGCTGCGATCGGTCGGCTCGGTGCTCCGCGCCGCCGGCTACCGGGTGACCGCGGTGATCGTCGACGACGTGCTGATCGACGTCCAGCCCGGCGACACCTCGGCCCGGCTGTACGGCATCGCGTTCGACCTGGGCACCACCACGGTCGTGGCCACGCTGCTGGACCTGTGCACGGGGACGCCGCTGGCCGTCGCGTCCATGCTGAACAAGCAGCAGCCGTTCGGCGCGGACGTGATCACCCGGATCAGCTCGATCATGATGCAGCCCGGCGCGATGGACACCCTGGCCAGCCTGGCCAGGCAGACGCTGGCCGAGCTGGCCGCCGACGTCTGCGGCCAGGCCGGCGTCGCCGCCGACGACGTCTGCGAGGTGGCGCTGGCCGGCAATGCGACCATGACCCACATCGTTCTCGGCATCGACCCCGAGCCGCTCGGCGTGGCGCCGTTCATCATGGCCGCCCGCCAGCTCCCGGAGGTGCTCGCCGGGACCGACCTTGGCCTGCCCGTTCATCCCCGGGCGCGCGCGTTCATGTTCCCCGCCTTCGGCGCCTACGTCGGGGGGGACATCACCGCCGGGCTGCTGGCATCGGGCATGGACCGGGACTCGCGCACCCGGCTGTTCGTGGACATCGGCACG
Source organism: Streptosporangiaceae bacterium (assembly GCA_030038015.1). Classification (GTDB taxonomy): domain Bacteria; phylum Actinomycetota; class Actinomycetes; order Streptosporangiales; family Streptosporangiaceae; genus JASHPR01. The sequence goes on along the minus strand of JASHPR010000596.1, from coordinate 389 downwards.
AACTGCGAGATCGTGCTCGGCAACCGGGAATGGCTGCTGGCGACCGCCGCGCCGGCCGGCCCGGCGTTCGAGGGCGCGGCGATCCGCTGCGGGATGCGCGCGGCCGAAGGCGCGATCGAGGTCGTTTCGATGACGCCAGATGGCGTGGACCTCCGGGTCATCGGCGACGCCGAGCCGGCCGGCCTGTGCGGCTCCGGCCTGGTCGACGCCGTGGCCAGCCTGGTCGGCGTCGGCCTGCTCGACCGGTCGGGCCGGTTCGTGACCGAGGAGCAGGCCCGCGCCGTGGCGCCCGGCCTGGCCGGCCGGCTGACCGCGCTCGGCGAGGAGCGGGTGTTCGTGCTGCACTGGCTCGGCGAGCCGGGCGACGTGGCCCGGTCGATCTACCTGTC
>JASHPR010000595.1 GCA_030038015.1 Streptosporangiaceae bacterium | reverse complement strand
TGGCGGGCTTGAGGATGTCCCACTGAGCGACTGGCCGAGGCTGGCGGTTCGCTGGCTGGCGGCCGGGTTCGACTCGGAACCTTTGCGCCGGCTCGCGGGCCTGCGGTCTTCGGCCCTGCCCCGGAGCCAGCGCGACACGGCCGCCGCGCATCTGATGCCGCAGGCGCTGCGGTCGATCGGCTTCGACCCGTCCGCCGGCGCGGCGGTGTTCATGACACGGTGCCAGGGGATACTGGATGTCGTCCAGCGCGATCTGGATGCCACCGGATACGGCGAGTACCGGATGCGGCCGGTGAACCTCAGCCTCGAACCGCGGGTCGCCGTCTACGCGGCCCTGCCGGACGGCCAGTCCTGGTCCGGGATAGGCGAGGGCATGACCCGCCGGATGGACGACGCTGACCTGCTATGGCACGCGGCGGAGTCGGTGTCCGGCACACTCGCCGAAGCGCTCGGGATCGTGTGGCCAGCCTGCGCGGTCGACGACGGCGAGCCCATGACCCCTGCAGCGGACGGCGGCATGCCGCGTGGGGCTCGCCCGGCGGCGGGCAATGATGACGGCGATCAGCACTCACCCTCGGAAGCCCCGGCAGGGCAAACGTAATCTGCTGCGGCAGTAGTCGTTGTGGATGAGATCCAGTGGGAGCACCTGGCCCAGACGATGAACCCCCGAGCCCGCAGACCCACTCTGTCTCGGCGGCTCAGCCTCGGGCCCCGGAGTCGTGGCAGATCGCATCAGCCAGGAGGGCCGCGCTCAGGTGCCCGGCGTGCCCGAGCGGATGAGCAACCAGGGTGCCTGGCAGCTCGTTACGGGCCGTGTCATTGCCCGGCCGTTCCGCAGCCGTGATGGCGCCATCCCAGGCGTCCCGGACCAGCGGCGAGCCCTCATAGGTTCGGCAGGCAGCTGGCCGCACCCGGCACGGTGTTTGCTGGTCAGCGCACCGAATTCGCGGCCGGCGCGCTGCGGGAGTCAGCAGCACCTCGCTGTCGCGGTCGCAGCCGGCACTGTGCGCATGCTGCCGGTCATCCAGAGAAAGGTGACTTTCGGCACGGAGAGCCGGGGCTTTGGCCCGATGGCGACACCTCCTGCCGCCAAGACGCTGGAGGCAGTCCGTCCGGGCCGGGAACGGCGGGAGGTGACCCGGCCGGACTCGGCACAGTCTCGGTAGCGAAGCATGCGGCCCCGCGCGTGGGCTGGCGGCCGGGGGTGAGAACGATGTGGTGGGCTAGGCGTCGTGGCTGGCCGCTGATGGCGATAGCGATTCTGGTGGCGGCCGCAGGCTGTGGCGCCCGGGCGGCGCCGTCGGCTGCGGCTGAAGCTGTTGCCTTGGCAGCCGGGCGGCATGCACTTGCTGTCTCCGGCGGCCTGCCGGTGGGTTCGATGGGTGTGGTTGGTCCCGGCCAGCTTTGGGTGCTCGACGGTGACGGTCTGTTCCTGAGCGGCAACGGCGGCGGGCGCTGGGAGAGGGTTGCGCCACCAAGTGCCGGGGATCCGCTGGCTGATTACATGGCCATTGACTTCCTCGGCCTGCGGCACGGATGGGTCGTTGCCAGCAGAGAAAACAGCCTGCAGGTCGACCGAACCGCCGATGGAGGCTCAACCTGGCAGTCCGTTTCTTTGCCCGCGTCGCTGTTTCCCAGCGGCTGGAACAGTGCCGAGGTGAGTTTCATTGACAGATCGGACGGATGGGTTCTGGTCCAGCCGTACACGCCAACAGGTCAGCCGCAGCGATCCGTTGTGCTCTCCTCAACCGACGGTGGCGCCCACTGGGCGGTGGCAGATCGCAATGCCCCGGCGATTGATGCCGCCTTCTCCTCACCGGCCGTGGGATGGGGCCTTGGGGCGGGTGGCGGCAGTCTTTATCGCACCACGGACGGAGGGGTGAGCTGGGAGCCTGTCACGTTGCCGCGGCCATCGGGCGGTGGCGCCAGTGTGTCCGGCAGGTGGAGTTCACTCACGCTGCCCGTGTTCGCGGGCCAGGACGGGGTGCTGCTGGCGGTACCGTCGGCCGGCAATGCGGTTACCGAACGGACGACCGATGGCGGGCGGACATGGTCCGGCCAGACGGCGCCCTTCGCCGGTGAGCCCGCCTATCCGCAGCTGGCGAGTCCCGGAGAAGGCTCAGCATGTGCCGACTGCGTAGCAGCCGGCGACGAGCCGTTCGCCGTGCTGAGCCGGGTCCTGTGGCGGTACTGGGCCGGCGGCCGGCTTTACACGACCACCGATGCGGGCCGGAGCTGGAGTTCCGTGCAGCCGAACCTGTCATTCGCCAGCCTGGGGACAACGCTGGGGCGCGTGGGTGTGGACATCGGGCCATCGGATCCGCTCCAGTACTCCTCACCGCTGGCGGGGTGGGCACTTGCCAGCACGCAGGCTGCCAGCGGCCAGCGGTCTGTGCTGCTGGTCACCAGCGACGGGGGCACGACCTTTACTGCCGTCAGCCCACCACGTGGTCCGCTGCCGATCTCCGGCTCTTCGGGCTGAGAGCGGGCGCTGCCCCGCCTTGGGCCTGACCATCCTGCTGCGCCCGCATCACGCCGGGGATGCGGGCCGAGCTCAAAGCTGGATTGCAGGAGCTGTGGGAGCGGTCTCTTCATGAACGCTCGCGGTTCGCCGCGCGGTCATCGGTGGCGGTGCTGAACGCGCTTCTGGCGGTTCTGACCTGCGGTTTCTTTGGGGTGAGCGATGGGATTCGAACCCACGACATCCAGGACCACAACCTGGCGCTCTAACCAGCTGAGCTACGCCCACCATCGCCGCCGGGCGGGTTTCGCCGTGCGGCTCACCGAAGCATACCTGGCTCGGGCCGTCAGTCAGAACCGGGTTCGCCGGCCAGGCCCGCGTCGGCCGGGGCGGCGGGCGTGCCGTAGCGGGCGGCGATGCCGCGCGCGGTCGCGCTGTCGGGTCCCGGCGGCGGCACGAAGATCGCGTCGCGGTAGTACTGCAGCTCCCTGATGCTCTCCCTGATGTCCGCCAGCGCCCGGTGGCCGCCGCGCTTCTCGGGGCTGGCGAAGTAGGCCCGGGGGTACCAGCGCCGGGCGAGCTCCTTGATGCTGGACACGTCCACCATCCGGTAGTGCAGGAACGCGTCGAGGTCCGGCATGTCACGGGCGATGAACATGCGGTCGGTGGCGATCGAGTTGCCGCACAGCGGAGCCTTCCTGGCCTCCTGCACATGGCTTTGCACGTACGCCAGGACCTGTTCCTGGGCCTCCGCCAGCGTCACCCCGGAGGGAAGCGCGTCGAGCAGGCCGGAGGCCGTGTGCATATCGCGGACAACCTCGGGCATGTGATCCAGGGCCTCCGCGGGCGGCTTGATCACCAGATCGACGCCGTCATCGGTGGCGACGAGCTGTCCGTCGGTGACGATGCACGCGATCTCGATCAGCGCGTCGTGGCCAAGATCGAGCCCGGTCATCTCACAGTCGATCCAGACGAGCTCGTCAGTCATCCCCATAGCCTAGGTCAGCCCGGCGAGAGCAGATGGTAACGACCTGCCTGAACGGGTAGCTCCGCGCGGATGCCCCACCAGGGCCCTGATGTGGTCGGGTACCTCCACGCCGGGGCGCAGGCCGGGGTCGGGCTCGGCGGCGCCGAACACGAGCTGGGCGGGCAGGACGCCGGCCCAGACGTCGAGGTCGTAGTCCTCGGGCTCGTCGTGCGGCGGCCCGGTTCGCACCTTGACCGACGCCTCGGCCAGCGGCACCGCGAGCACCGCGGTTGCGGCGAGTTCCTTGCGCGTCGGCTGCCGCACGCGATCCCACCTGCCCGGGATGATCTGCTCGGTGACGGCGCGCAGCGCCGCCAGCCGCCGCTCGGCGTCGGTGACCAGGCGTGCCGTGCCGAAGATCGTCGCGCTGCGGTAGTTCATCGAGTGGTTGAACACCGAGCGGGCACAGACCAGGCCGTCCAGGTGGGTCACGGTGACGCAGACCTCGTGATCGGCGGCGGCGCGCAGGGCGTGGTTTGCCGATGACCCGTGCAGGTAGAGGGTGTCGCCTTCGCGCCCGTAACCGGTCGGCAGCACCACGGGGTATCCGTCCACGACCACGCCGAGGTGGCAGACAAACCCGGCGTCCAGGACCGCGTACAGGTCGGCCCGGCCGGTCCTGCCGCGCTCGCTGAGCCGGTGCAGGGTGGTCCGTTCCGTCGTCGACAGGGGAAGATCGGCGCTCATGGTGCCATACGGTACCCGCGACCAGGCCCGGTATGGTCAGCCAACGCGGCTCAGCGCACCCGTGCCCGCCGCCTCGCCGTTGTCGAAGTAGCCGTCAAGGCCGCGCTCCATGCCGGGCTTGCCGGCCTGCTCGGGCCGCCCGGTCAGCTGCTCGATGTCGATCCCGCCGGGCCCCGCGATGGTCAGGGCAGGCACCTGGGAGGCTCCGAAATGACCGCCCCGGGCCCATAGCCGACGGTTTCCGCAGGTGGTGAGCCCGTGGGGGAACGGCGCCGGGGGCCCCGCCGGCCACTGCCTGGGGATGCCCCAGGAGCCGAGCCAGTGCAGGATCTGCTGCCGCCCGGTTACCGGCCAGGACGTGAACGGGTCCCAGGCGAGCGCCACGACGCCGATCTGGACGCAGATCCGGCCCTCCTTGTTCACCTCAGGAAGGTCGGCGTCGGCGGCACGACGGTCCTGGGGAACCATCTGGCCAAGATCCTCGGGCAGGCCGAGCAGCCGTCCGGCGCGCAGGATCGGTATCAGCTGCACGACCTCGCCCTGCAGCGGGTTCCAGACGAGGTGACACGCCCGGCCAACGTGGCCGAGGCGCTGCGCAGCCGACCCGGCCGACACGGCCCGCGGGTCAACGCCGAGCGTCTGCCACACGGCGCGCGGGGCCCCGCCGTTCAGCGGCCCGCCGTCCGCGCTGCCCAAGATCCGCTTGGCGCCCGGCATCCATGCATCACTCACTGCGCTCCCTCGGTAGGTTGTCTGCTCCGCCCTGCCCGGTCCCTTCTACCTGCCTACGTCAGCGCGGTGATTTAGTCCACCCCCAGGGAGGCCGGCGTCCGCGTCCATGGCCGAACCGCGGGCGGGAGATTACCGGGCCATGGGCTGGCCGGGGCCCGGTGCTGACGTTGTGCCCGGCACGGGCGGTATCTTCTCGGGCATGGCGGTTGATGGCGTTCCCGGAATTGCGGACGGTCCCAGGCTGGCCAGGTGGCTGAGCGGCAACGGCATAGCCGGCGGCGAGCTGCTGGGCATCGAGCTGATCGCGGGAGGCCGTTCCAACCTCACCTACCGGCTCGATCTTCGCGAGTCCCGCCTGGTGCTGCGCCGCCCGCCGCTCGGGCATGTGCTGCCGACCGCTCACGACATGTCCAGGGAGTTCCGGGTGCTGAGCGCGCTGCACGGCACCGACATCCCGGTGCCCGGGCCGGTGGCGATCTGCGCCGACCCCGACGTCATCGGCGCACCGTTCTACCTGATGGAGTACGTGGACGGCGTGGTGCTGCGCACCCGCCAGCAGGGTGCGCAGCTCACGCCGGGCCAGTGCAGGCAGCTGTCGGAGCAGCTCGCCGCGATGCTCGCGGCGATACACGGCGTGGACATAGCCGCGGCGGGCCTGACCGGGTTCGGCCGCCCGGAGGGGTACCTGGCCCGTCAGCTCGCCCGCTGGCAGCGCCAGTGGGAGCTGTCCGCGACGCGGGAGATGCCCGGCTATGACCGGCTGGTCGAGCGGCTCGCCGCCGGGCTGCCCGAAGACGGCGACCACACGCTGGTTCACGGGGACTTCCGGCTGGACAACATGCTGGTCACCCTTGGCCAGCGGCCTGCCATCGCGGCGGTCGTCGACTGGGAGATGTCGACCCTCGGCGATCCGCTGGCCGACCTGGGCCTGACCCTTGTCTACTGGGCCGACCCCGGCGACCCGCAGTGGATGGAGATAAGCGTGGGCGCGGCCGTCACGGCCATGCCGGGCTTCTTCACCAGGGCCGAGCTCGCGGCGCGGTACGCGGAACTTACCGGCAGGGACCTCTCCGCCATCGGCTACTACATGGCGTTCGGCTGCTTCAAGCTGGCCGTGGTCCTCGAGGGCATCCACGCGAGGTTCCTGCAGCGCAAGACCGTGGGAGAGGGCTTCGAGCGGGAGGGGCGGGGGGTGCCTGTGCTGATCGAGCGGGCGCACCAGCTGCTCGACAAGGGACTGGCTGACGCCACCGGGTGATCACGCCGCCCGGGGATCTGAGTGAGGCCCGGCGCCCCGCTCTCGCCGGGCCTCACAACAGATGACGCGCACCCCACGTGCCCGGTTCACACGAATCACCACCGATCCTCACGAGAATCAGCGCTGCCTCACCTCACGGCACGCAGCCGCCGACCTGGCAGATCCGCCGGGCCACGGCCTCGAAGAACACCTTGCCGACCTGGGTCGGGTCCGTGACCTGGTACGCTGCACCGCCGCCCGCCGCGGCGACCTGCTCCAGCACGGGGAAGTCGCCGCTGGTGCCCAGCTCGAGGATGATCAGCTCAACCGGCCGGTTCGGGTTGTACAGCGCGCGGAGCCTGGGGATCAGCGTGCTCACCGGGATGTCGCCGGCAGCGTTGTCCACCCCGGCGGTCAGGATGATCACCGCGTTGGTGTAGTTCGGCTGGTAGGTGGCGTTCATCTGCTGGTAGGCGGCCAGGATGGTCTGGTTCAGCGCGGCCGGGGCCGGCAGTGAGTGCAGCGCCGAGTCGATCTCCAGTATCTGCTCACGCCTGCTGATCAGCCCCAGCTCGCCCGGCAGCGGGCCGACCGTGACCAGCTGCTTGTACGGCAGGCTCCCGTCGAGCTTGTCGGCGAACTCCCACAGGCCCATCTGCGCGCTGTCGGGGAACAGCTCGAGCCCGAGCTCCGCGGTCTGCGTCAGCAGCTGCTCGAGGGTCAGGCTGCCCAGGCCGGACGGCGCGTCGGTCGCCGACGAGACGTCCATCACCGCCAGGTCCCTGGAGCCTACCTGCAACCTCCGCCAGGCCTGCAGGACGGTCTGCGCCTCGCTGGGCGCGTCCGGCGCGGCCAGCTGCAGCGGCTGCGGCGCCAGCCCGGAGCTGGGGGGCAGCGTCCCGGTGACGCCGTTGGCGGACCGGAAGCCGTAGTAGCGGACAAGCTGCGCCGTGTAGCCCTGCTGCAGCAGCTTCCCGAACTCCTGCGCGGCGACCTGCTCTGCCGGGTTGGTGGACGTCAGGACGTAGGGGTAGTCGAGCTCAGGGGTGCCGAGCGCGGTGCTGCCGACCGGGTAGCGGGCCGCCAGCGGCTGGCCCGGATGGACCGAGTCATAGCTGAGCACCGCTTGCTCGGAGGTGACCGTCACCGGGTGCGCGTCGAGCGGCGGGCTGGCCAGGCTGACGAACGCCGCCAGCGACGTCGGGTCGTCGAATTGCGCCGACGACTGGGCCGAGAACACGAACTTGGTCAGGTCCGTGCGCGCGGTCGGCCCGGTGCCGAGCAGCCTGCTCACCTCGATCAGGGCGGCAAGCCCGGCAGCGCTCTGCGTGGGATCCGGCAGATCCACCCTGACCCCCTGCGCGGATGGCGGCCCGCCGACGGAGGCCGGCAGCAGGAAGTCCCAGCCGACCGAGCTGTTGAACGCGGGAACCTGCGCCGCCGCGGCAGGCGGCATCACGATCATCAGCGGGGACCTGGCCACCGTGATCCCGGTGGTCTGCACCTGCTGGGCGCCGAGCGGGTAAGCCCGCGCGACGTCGACCCACAGGCTGGAATCGGGGATCCACGCGTCAGCGGCCGGCAGGCCCCCGCTTGATGCCTGGCCGTCGACCACGGAGGCCACCGCCGCCGGGTCTTCCTGGGTGATCTGCACCTCGACGCAGCGCCCGTCGGCATCGTGGCTCTGCCGGTTGAAGAGCTGGCCGACGCGCTCGATGGCGGGAGCGATGTCTTCGGACACGGCCACGTTGACCAGCAGCGGGTGGTCGTTGCACGACGTGCGGGCCACGACGGCCTGGGCGGTGAGGGTGGCCATGACCACGGCGGAGATCCCGACCGCGATCGCCACGAGCAGCCCCACCCTGACGTGGCGCTCGCGGCCGCGCCGGCTGACGCGGCCGCGCCGTGCACGTGAACTCACAGGAATCCTCGCTGGTGTCGCGGCGGCCCATGGCTCCGCTGCCCGGGCGTACCGGACCAACGCCGACTATATCGGAGCGCCCGCGACGGATCGGATGACTTGCCCGATTTTGCGGCGCCTGCGGCTGCCGCCGCGGCGCCGGCGGCACCCGCCGGGAGGCGGCCGCACCGCTCGGCCAGACTTGTCACGTGGCCAGCCCGGTTCCCCTCAGTGACGCCAGCGACCCGCGCCTGGCGGACTACATCCGCCTGACCGACGTCCGCCTGCGGCGGAGCCTGGAGGCACCCCGCGGCCTGTTCGTCGCCGAGGGGGAGAAGGTGATCAGGCGCGCGATCACCGCCGGCTACCCGGTGCGCTCGCTGCTGATCACCGAGGACAGGCTGGCCGCGGCCGCGGACCTGGCCGCGTCGTGCGAGGGACCCGTGTACCTCGTCTCGCCCGAGGTGGCCAGGGACCTCACCGGCTACCAGGTCCACCGCGGCGCCCTGGCCTCGATGCAGCGCCTGCCGCTTCCCTCGGTGACCGAGGTGACCGGCCGCGCGCGGCGCATCGTGGTGCTCGAGGACATCGTGGACCACACGAACGTCGGCGCGATCTTCCGGTGCGTGGCGGCGCTGGGCTTCGACGCCGTCGTCCTGGCACCGCGCTGCGCCGACCCGCTGTACCGGCGCGCGGTCCGGGTCTCGATGGGTGCGGTGTTCGCCGTGCCCTACGCCCGGCTCGACGACTGGCGGCAGGGGCTGGGCGGGCTCAGGGCGGCCGGGTTCCGCCTGCTCGCGCTGACCCCGGCGGCCGATGCCGTGCCGCTCGGCGAGGCGCTGGCCGACGGCCGGGTGCCACCGGACAGCCGGGTCGCCCTGCTGCTCGGCGCCGAGGGCGACGGCCTGTCGGCCCGCTGGCGTGACCAGGCCGACCTGAGCGTGCGGATACCGATGAGCCGGGGGGTGGACTCGCTGAACGTGGCCTCCGCCGCGGCCATCGCCTGCTACCTGCTGGCCACCTGGCCCGGCTGACCCGCGCCCGTTGCCGGGCAGAAGACGCTGCGCGTACAGCGTTTCCCGATGCGGACTGGCTGGGGCCAGGCGCTCGATCCGCGACCGAACCGAGACCGCCTGAGCCTTGACACCCGCAGGCCGCAGGGGGACATTTGCTTGTTAGGAAAGTTTCTTTACTTTATCTTGAACGGCTGGCAGCGCGGTTCATGGCGGGGATGGCCGCTGAGAGGAGCCTCGATGCCGAGGTCGCGCCTGGTCGGAGCGGTCGCCGCACTCGCCTGTGCCTGGGGAATGGTCGCCGCCGCCGCGAGCCCGTCCGCCGCGAGCCCGTCCGCCATGAGCGCGGGCGCCCGGCTGGCCGCCGAGGGCCGGTTTGCCGCCGGGATCAGGCCCGGCGACGCCGGCGGGAGCGGAACCGGCTTAACAACGATCGGCCTCGGCGGCTGGCAGGTCCAGACCAGCGCCGCCACGACCCAATGGACCAACGGGGTGGGCGCGACGCAGAGCGGCGCCGAGATCTCCGAGCCGGGGTTCCAGACCTCCGGCTGGCTGCCGGTCACCCCCGACTCGGCGGGCGCCGCCGGCACCGAGGTCGAGGCGCTGCTCCAGAACGGCGTCTGCCCCGACGACCCGGGCCTGCAGCCGGTGAACCAGAGCACCGACAGCCCGCACAGCATCTTCTACTCCGACAACATGGAGCTCTGCTTCGGTCCCCCGATGACCAGCCCGGGCGCGGACACCGACCCGCTGTTCGACGTGCCGTGGTGGTTCCGCACCGACTTCGCGCCCGGCCTGGCCGCCGGGCAGGACGCCAAGCTCGTGATCAACGGCGTGATGGGGCAGGCGGACGTCTGGGTCAACGGCACCGAGGTCGCCACCGAGGCCACGGTCGAGGGCGACTACACCAGCTACTCCTTTGACATCACGAACCTGATCCAGCCGGGGACGAACTCGCTGGCGCTCGAGCTGTACCCGAACGACCCGAACACGATGTTCACCCTCGACGACGTGGACTGGAACCAGATCCCGCCGGACAACAACACCGGCATCCAGTTCCCGGTCCAGCTGCACGTGTCGGACGCGCTCGCGATCTCCAACACGTACGTGACCCAGGACGACGCCCCGGACATGAGCCGCGCGGCGCTCACCATCCACGCCGACGTCACCAACACCACGGACGCGCAGCAGCCGGGCACGGTGCTCGCGACGATCCAGCCGCCGGGCGGCGGCACCCCGATCCAGGTGTCCCAGCCGGTGACCCTGCCGCCCGGCGCCGCGCAGACGGTGACGTTCACGCCGTCCGGCTTCGGCCAGCTCGTGATCAACCAGCCGCAGCTGTGGTGGCCCTACCAGATGGGCGGCCAGCCGCTCTACACGCTCCAGGCTTCGGTCACCTCGGGCGGCAGCATCTCCGACGCGGCCGCGCCGGTCGACTTCGGCATCCGCTCGGTCACCACCTACCTCACCCCGCCGTCGACCCTGGCCCCGGAGGGGGTCCGCGTCTTCGAGATCAACGGCGTGCCGTTCGACTTCCGGGCCGGGGGCTGGTCGGAGAACCTGTTCCTGCACTACTCCGCGGCGGACCTGGCCAACCAGATCACGCTGATGAAGAGCCTGGGCATCAACGGGATCCGGACCGAGGGCAAGCAGATGCCGCAGAACTTCTACGACCAGATGGACCGCGCGGGCATCCTGATCGACGCCGGGTTCCAGTGCTGCGACAAGTGGGCGCCCCCGTTCAGCGGCCGGGGCGTGACCTCGCAGGACTACCACGTGATGTACCTGTCGTCGCTGACCATCGGCGAGCAGCTCCGCGATCACCCCAGCGTGCTGAACTTCAGCTGGAGTGACAACAACCCGATCAACGAACAGGAGACCGCGTCGCTGGCCGGGTTCAGCCAGGCGGGATTCCAGGACCCGATCATCTCCTCGGCCGAGTACAACCCGGCCGGGATCCTCGGCCCGTCCGGGGAGAAGGAAGGGCCGTACGACTGGGTTCCGCCCAGCTACTGGTATGACACCACGCATTCGAGCAACAACGCGGTCGACGACGACTCCACGCTGACCAACGTGGGCGGGTCATGGGGTTTCGACAGCGAGCAGAGCGCCGGGGCCACGGTGCCGACCATGGACTCGATCCAGCGGTTCCTGTCGCCCTCGGACCAGGCGGCGCTGTGGCAGCAGCCAGACGCGCACCAGTACCACCTCAACTACGAGTCGACCGACGGCTCACATTCGGGGTACTCGTTCGGGACCCTGGACAACCTCGACACCGCGATCGCGGCCCGCTACGGGACGTGGGACAGCCTCGCGCAGTACGTGGAGGAGGCGCAGGTCCAGAACTACGAGGACACCAGGGCGCAGTTCGAGGCGTTCATCGACCACTGGGACAACTACCCGACGCCGTCCACGGGCACCGACTACTGGCAGCTCAACAAGGGCTGGCCGACGCTGCTGTGGGACCTGTACAACTACGACTACGACGAGGCGGGCAGCTACTTCGGGGCCAAGAAGGCCAACGAGGACCTGCACGTGCTGTACGCCTACGACACCGGCCAGGTCACCGTCGACAACCTGACCGGGGTCAGCCAGGGCGGCCTGTCGGTCGAGTCGAGGGTCTACAGCATCGGCGGCCAGGTCCTGGACGACCAGACGGCCGACGGCATCAGCCTCGGCCCGCAAGAGGTCCGTAACGGAGTACTCACTCCGCAAGTCCCTGCCACCACGACTCCGCCCACCCCAGCTCAGACGTACTTCGTCGAGCTGATCCTCCGCCAGAACGGAGCGGTGGTCGACCGCAACGTGTACTGGCTCTCCACCCAGCAGGACGTGATCGACTGGGACACCGGCAACCCGAACGACATCACCGAGGGCAACCCGCAGGCCGACAACGGCTCGCCGCTGAGCCAGTACGCGGACATGACCGCGCTGCAGACCCTGCCGTCCGAGCCGGTCCAGGTCTCGGCGGCGACGACCCCGCAGCCGGGCCCCGACGGCGACGACCTGGCCACCAGCGTCACGATCACGAACCCGTCGTCAAACCCTGCCGTTGCGTTCTTCCTGCGCGCCGATGTCCGCCGCGGGAACGCCGACGGCACCGCGCAGCCCGGCGACAACGAGGTGCTGCCGATCACCTGGAGCGACAACGACATCACGCTGTGGCCGGGCGAGTCCGAGACGCTCACCGCGTCCTACCGGTCGTCGCTGCTGCAGGGCGCCACGCCCGTGGTGAGCGTCTACGGCTGGAACGTGCCCAGCGCCACGTTCGCCGCACCGGCCACCGCCGCCGCGGCCGCGGCCGAGCGGACCGCCGAAGCCGCCGCGCACGTGCAGCACTT
>JASHPR010000594.1 GCA_030038015.1 Streptosporangiaceae bacterium | reverse complement strand
GCCTCCCACGTGTGATGGTTGGGCGGTCGTGTCACAGGTCAGCGGTCCACTCGATGACTAGCCGAGGGGAAGGGTCGGCCGGATTTTGCCCATTGATGCAACGCCCTATAGACCTGCTTCTGGTACATTCATCCGGTCCGGATTGACCGTTTTGCTGAACTCGGATGCGATGGTGCGGCGGGCCGGGTTCACTCATCCGCCGGCCGGCGCAGGCGCTTAATCTCCGACCGGCGCTGCTTATCGGCCAGCCGCCGTTCCCGTGCCGCACGGCTCGGCCCGGTCGGCCGCCGCGGCCGCGGCGGCGGCGCGGTCGCCTGGGTCAGCAGCGCCGACAGCCGGCCGACCGCAGCCTCCCGGTTCCGCAGCTGGGAACGGTGCTCCGAGGCGGTCACGGTGATCACGCCGCCGGACATCCTGCCCGCCAGCGCCTGCAGGGCCCGTTCCTTCAGCGCGGGCGGGAGCGCTTCCGAGCGTGCCAGGTCGAAGGAGAGCTCGACCCGGCTTTCGGTGGTGTTCACCGACTGCCCGCCCGGGCCGGGGGACCTGGAGAACCGCCAGGACAGCTCGTCGTCCGGGATCACCAGGCCGCGGACGGTCACCTGGATGCTCATCCCGTGTCCCCCCGCCCGCCGGGTGCCGCGTCGCGCACGGCGGCGATCCATGGATGACCGGAGTGCACCCGCTGCAGCGCCCAGCGCAGCCAGGCGGCCGCATCGCCGCCGAGCAGCGGCACGGCCGCGGCGAAGTCGGCCTGGTTCTTCGGCTCAGCGGCCCGCTTCGCCTTGAACAGCAGCCCAACCTCCGGGACCAGGTAGGGGATGCCATCCCCGGTGCGGCGGATGAGGTGTTCATATGGCACCCCAATGGACTCGTCACGACGGCAGACCCACCCGCCGTCACGTTCAGGCTCCCTGAAGACGTCAGCCCGGTACACACCGGTACCCGGCTCGCGGACCCAGGTCTGGTGCATCACGCGGAAGGCAGGGCTGTCCAGCGCCCAGCGCCGGCCCGCGCCGGCGACGTCGAACTCGTAGCCGGCGAGCGCGGCGCGGATGGCGGCGAAGGCCGGAGCCGGGACGGCGATCTCCAGGTCCCCGTGCTCCCGGGTCTGCCTGCCGAGGAACAGGCCGATGGCCCAGCCGCCGGCCACGTACCACGGCACGGTCACCCCGGCCAGCAGCCGGGCGATGTCCGCGGGCCGCCACGGATCCCAGGGCGGGTCCGTGATCTCTGTCCCGCCAGGGGGGACGTCCGTCACCTCACCTGCCTATCACGGACGGCAGGCGTCACCTGGCCAGGGCCCGGAGCACGCTCTCGAAGTGGCTGAACGGGGGCGCGTGCACCCCCGGATCCTTGGCCGCGTCATCCCAGCGCCGCACCCGGACCGCCGCTGCCGCGCAGGGGTCTGCCTCGAACTCCGCGATCTCGGCACCCCGCATCGGCCCGCCCTGGACGCCCAGCGTGTAGACGGACGCGGGCGACAGGCCAGCGGCATAACCTGGCTCGACGGCGCACAGGTAGCGCTTCGCGGCGACGTGCAGCCTGACCGGCTCGGTGACCTCCGGCCCGAACCACTGCGCCAGCCAGGATGCCCCCGCCTCGCCATGCCTGGTGTCCGTGCCGCGCATCAGGTCGTGGCCGGTCAGCACGCCGGCGAAATGGCCGACGTCGTGCAGCAGCGCGGCTGCGATCAGGGCGTCCCCGGCGCGGTCCCGTTCGGCGAGCATCGCGGCCTGCAGCATGTGCTCGGCCTGGGTGACCGGCTCGCCGAGGTACTCGGCGGCCCCCTCGCTCGCGAACAGCCCGGCGATGGCCTGGACCGCGTCGTCGGCGGTCACCGGGCGGCCTTCCGCGCCCGGCGCAGAACGGCCAGCGCCGACGCGGCGCCGTCGAGGTCGGCGTAGCAGCCCTGCAGGTGCCGCTGCCCCGCCGCGGCGAAGCCGGTGCGCGCGTGCAGGATCCTTGTGTTGTCGAAGACGACGCAGTCGCCGGGGGCGAGCCGGAAGGTCAGCATCAGTTCCGGCCTGATGACCGTCTCCGCGAACGCGCGGTACGCGGCGTAGAACGCGACCGCCTCGTCCGGCGATCCCTCCCGGCCCAGCCGCAGCGGCTGCAGGGACCGGCTGTTGAACCTGATCTCGCGGATCTTGCCGCGCGGGTCAGTAGTGATCATCGGCCGGGTCGCGCGCAGCTCGGCGTGGGCGTCCGCGTAGGCGAACGTGACCGGGGTGCGGGCCAGGATCTCGAACGCCGCCGGGTCGGCGCCGCGCAGCAGGGCGGCCGCCCGGAAGCCGTCGACGAGCCCGGAGTCGCCGCCGTCAACGGCGCTGGCCAGGCAGTGCAGCAACTGGACCGTGGGCACCGGGTCCCGGTAGGGGTTGTCGGTGTGCGGGGCGACCGGCAGCCCGGTGAAGGCGAGGTTGGCCGGCGTCGCTTCCACCCGGACGTCGAAAAGGCGGCCGTAGTTCGTCTCCCGGACGTAGCCCGCGGTGCCCGCCACGCTCAGCACCGTCCCCGGCTGGCACGGAACGTCGCGGAGCAGGAAGAAGCCATCCCGCAGCAGCGCCGCCAGGCAGTCTTCGCGGACCCGGGCGTCGTCCAGGTAGCGCGGCCAGGACTGCCAGGGAAGCCCGGCGGCGTAATCGCCGGCCGCCCAGAGGCGCTTCGCGTCCTCGGCGCGGTCGTCTTCTGGCGGGCGGCGCTGGTCGTCCAGCCAGGCACGGGAGAACACGGCCCGGTGGCCGTCCGGGCCGAAGACGACCTCGACCGCGTTGCCTGCCGTCCTCGCCCCGGTCACCGAGACGTCGCCGGGCAGGTCGGTGATGCTAGCGAGCCGCTGCCCGCTGCCGGCATCGCGGCACTCGGCGCACCCGCAGCCGTGCCGCAGCAAGATCGGGGCGAGCCCGTCGAGCACTGGTTCGTGGGCAGCAGTCTTCATGGCCCCTTCAGCGTTAGCCGGCCCAGGCGCGCGGCGCAACAGCCGCCACCGTTTGTTCGGTGACCCGACGCGCACCTGGTCACCGGCGTTCATCCCGGCGCCGGCCAGCGGCGGCCCGCTTCTCAGACCGGCCGCGGAGGCAGGAGTCACGGCGGAACGGGGGCGGTGCGTTGGTAACGTCCCGGTCATGGGCTGGTCATCCATCCGGCCGGGAGCATTATGGGAGGACCTGTGGGCGGCTTCAGGAAGTTCCTGTTCCGCGGCAACCTCATCGACCTTGCCGTAGCCGTTGTCATCGGCGTCGCGTTCAACGCCGTCGTGCAGGCGCTGATCGCGGACATCATCACGCCTCTCATCGCTGCCGCGGGAGGCAAGCCGAACTTCGCCTCGCTGACGTTCACCGTCAACAAGAGCCATTTCCTCTACGGCAGCTTCATCAACGCGGTGCTGTCATTCCTGATCATCGCCGCGGTGGTCTACTACCTCATTGCCGGGCCGGCCGGGCGGATCACGGACCTCGCCAGCCGCAACAAGGCGGCGACCGAGCGAGACTGCCCGGGGTGCCTGCAGAGCATCCCGGCCGGCGCCAAGCGCTGCATGTACTGCACGGCCGAGGTCCCGCCGGTCGGCCAGCCCGACCCGGTCAGCAGCTAGCGGCCGCCCCGCCAGGGGACCATACGTACGGGGTCGTCTGGGCGAGGCAGGCGAAGCCGAGGCGCTCAAGGATCGGCCGGCTCTCCGGCGACGCGTCCACCATCAGGTACCTGTATCCCCGGGCGACGGCCAGCCGGGCACGGTACCCGACAAGGGCCCGGTAGATCCCCCGCCCCCGCCACTGCGGAAGCGTGCCGCCGCCCCACAGCCCGGCGAACGCGCTCCCGGCCCCGAACTCGACCCTGGCCGAGCAGACCGGCTCGTCGCCGGCCATCGCCACGATCATGACCGTGGCCGGATTCCGGAGCTGGGCGGCCAGCGCGGCGCGCAGCCGCGGGTCGGGACCGAACACCCGGCCGTGTACCTCGGTGATCAGGTCGAGGCCCGCCTCGTCGGTCACCCGGGCCAGCCGGATCCCGTCCGGCAGCGCGGCGACGGCACCGGCGTTCCCCGCGATCTCCGCGGCGTCCGCCACCATGAGCGACTCGGGGTCCTCACGGGCAAAGCCGGCGGCGGCCAGCCGGTCGCCCAGGTCGGGCGGCTGGTCATAGCTGTAGAGCTTCCACTCGAACCGCTCCCCCCTGGCCGCGAAGAACGCCACCTGGCCGGCGATGACCTCGTCGGCGGTGTCCCCGTCCAGGCCGGACCAGACAATGCCGGACCACCCCGCGCCGTCAGCCGTGGTCCAGCGGACCACGGGCCCGGCCCGCTCGCCCACCGCGCCCGAGCCGTCGGGGTGCAGGCCGCGCCGCACCTGCGCGTCGAATTCGGCCAGCACCGCCGTCGTGTCGAGGTTCACGACCGCAGGTGACCACGCCTGGCGTTGCGGCGCAAGCCAGATGCCGGGTCACGCAGGCCCGATGCCGGTCACTTCGCGTCGGCGTAGCAGCGGACAACGGCGGTCGTCATGGGGAACCGCACCTGCGTCACGCCGAACACGGCCTGTCCCGCCTCGGTTGCCGACTCGGCGACGGCGGCGACCACGGCCTCCGCCGTGGCCTCGGGGCAGTGCACGAGCACCTCGTCATGCTGGAAGAACACCAGGTGCGGGGCCAGCGGATCCCAGCAGCCCGCCGGGGCCTCCCCCAGGCCGGCCAGCCTGCGGCGCAGCGCGGCCAGCAGCACCAGCGCCCAGTCCGCCGCGCTCGCCTGAACGACGAAGTTGCGGGTGAACCGGCCGCGGGCGCGCAGCGCGCGGCCAGCGCCCGGATCCCGCCCGGCGTCCGCGTCGCCGGGTTCCCCGGTGACCGCGCGCCACGCGGCCGACGGAGGCGGGCACGTCCGGCCGAGGACCGACCTGACCACATGCCCCTCCTCGCCTGCCCGCGCCGCCGCCTCCACGTAGCCGGCCGCGGCGGGGAAGCGCCGCCTGAGGACGGCCAGCAACTGCCCGGCCTCGCCGCCGGCGCCGCCGTACATGGCCGACAGCAGCGCCTTCTTGGCCTTCCCCCGGTCCCCGCCGAACACGCTGGCCAGCCCCTCGTACAGGTCGCCTCCCGCCGCTGCCTGCGCGAACGCGCGGTCCCCGGCCAGCGCGGCGAGCACCCGCGGCTCAAGCTGGGCGGCGTCGGCGACGACGAGCACCCAGCCGGGATCGGCCACGACGGCGCGGCGCAGCACCCGGGGGATCTGCAGCGCGCCGCCGCCGCGCGACGCCCAGCGACCGGACACCACGCCGCCGACGACGTACTCGGGCCGGAACCTCCCGTCGCGGACCCACGTGTCCAGCCAGGCCCAGCCGTGTGATGCGTGCAGCCGCGACAGCTCCTTGTACTCGAGCAGCGGCGGGATGACCGGATGCTCGATGTCACGCAGCACCGAGAACCTGGTCGACGGGACCCGCACGCCGGCCGCGGCGAGCGCCCGGACGAGCTGGGTAGGCGAGTCGGGGTTCACCGGCCGCCCGCCGAGTGCCGCCGAGATCTGCCCGGCGAGCTCGGTCAGCCTGGCCGGCCGCGTCCCTGCCAGCGCCGCCGGCGGCCGCGGGCCGAGCAGCCCGCTCAGCATCTCGTCGTGCACATCGGCCCGCCACGGCATCCCGGCGAAGCTCATCTCCGCGGCCACGAGTTCCCCGGCCGACTCCGCGGCGATAAGCGCGCCGAACCGCGCCGGGTGCTCGTCGGCCGCGATGCGCCGCGACTGGTCGGCGTGCACGGCGATCAGCGCGTCGAGCGTCGCGCTGGCGTCGGCCGCCTCCGTGCCCCCGCCCTCGAACAGCGGGTCCGCCCGCCACCGCTGCCGGTCCGGCCAGCCGTCCTGGGCACCGCCCTCTCTCTCGGCGCGCCCGGCCGGCACCGGTGCCCCGCGCAGCCGCGCATCGGCGGCCTTCAGCGTTGCAGGCTCCCCGCCGCGGCCCTCCCGGCCGAGCAGCAGCCGTTCGGCGAGCGTCACATCGTGACAGCGCCCGGCCCGCACTCCCGCGCGCAGCAGGGCCGGATAGAGGTCCGCGCCGCTGGGCCACACCCACCGGAGACCGCCATCCCCTGACCGCTCATACCGGGCGACGGCCTGAGGAAAATCATGGGCCAGAACGCTAGCCCCGTGCGGACTGCCGTCCGCCGCGAGCTCGCACAGCAGGGCGGTCCCGGAAGGACCTGGCGCGACAGCTACCCGCACGTATCAGATTCTGCGCCAAGGGTC
>JASHPR010000593.1 GCA_030038015.1 Streptosporangiaceae bacterium | reverse complement strand
GGGGGCTGATCGGCTGGAGCCCGGCCGCCGACGTGCTGGCGGTCACCACGGCGGACACGATCCGGCTGGTCGGGCCGTCCGGTTCGGCCCGGACACTGGTACGCGCAACCGGTGTCGGGTCGGGAGTCTGGCCGGGCGTCGGGTCGGCGGTCTGGTCGCCCGATGGCCGCAGCCTCGCGGTGAGCCAGGGCTGCGTCTCATCGGGCTCGCTGACCAGCTACCCGGTCGCGGGAGGACGCCCAACGACATGGCTGCGGCTGACCGCCCAAGAGAACAACGGCTACTACCTCATCGACCCGGCGGGCTGGTGGCCGCATCAGGGCATCGGCTACTGGGCGGTCGGCGACTGTGACTCGTGCAACGCCGACGGTGATCCGTTTTATGTGATCCCGTCACCGGGCGCGCATCCGCGGCGGCTTGGCTCCACCCTCTCGGGCAGCGGCCTGGACCAGGTAGCCGCGGCTCCGGATGGGCAGCTGGCGATCGTCGCCGAGATTCCCGGGCCGGTCAACAGTATGGGGGGCCGGGTGATCTGGCAGGACCGGACTGTGCAGATCTGCCGCCTGGCTGCTGCCTGCACCAGTGTCCCGGCGCCAGCGTCGACCGTGACGCTCGATCCCGCCTGGTCGCCGGCCGGCGGGACGCTGGCCCTGGTGCGCGCCCCGTACCTCGCCTCGGTGAGCTTCCCGCAGAACGTAGAGCCTGCTGTATGTCGCGGCCGACGGGCTGTGGCTGCTGCCCAGCCTTTCCGGGCAGCCGGTCCAGATCGCCGGGCCACTGTTCCCGCCTGACAACTGGCCGGCCTACTACGGCCAGGTCAAATGGCTCAGCCAGTTCGCATGGTGGCCGGGCTGAGCCACCGCAGGCATGCCACGCGACCGGCAGTGCTTGTCGCGCGTCGGCCAGACTCGCCGTCGCCGTGGCCGAGCTGCCGGAATCCGGCCGTTCCCGCCGAGGATCATGCGTCACACCGCGGCATCGTGGCTGGTGCAGGACGGGGTTCCCCTGCTCGACGTCCAGGCCCTTCTCGGCGACGGGGATTACGCCACGACGCAGCGGCATGCCCACCTGGCTCCCGGTGCGCACGGCAAGGTGCTTGAATCGTGGGCTAGGCGCCGTGACGCATCAGTGACGCACGAACGGAAGGAGGGCCGCTCCTCATGATGAGAAACAGTCCTCTGACCTGGGTCGGGGTGGCCGGATTTGAACCGGCGGCCTCTTCGTCCCGAACGAAGCGCGCTGCCAAGCTGCGCTACACCCCGGCGACCGCTCCGAAAGTCTAGCGGACGCTGGGCACCGCCGCGCTCAGCTGATCCGCGGAACGAGGGTCAGCAGCGAGGCCTCCGGGCGGCAGCACAGCCGGAACGGGGCCCACGGCGAGGTGCCCAGGCCCGCGGACACGTGCAGCCACGGCTGCCTGGGGTCGGCGGCGTCTGCCGGGTGCCTGTGCAGCCCGCGCGCCCGGACCCGGTCGATGCCGCAGTTGGTCACCAGCGTGCCGTACCAGGGCAGGCACACCTGGCCGCCGTGGGTGTGGCCGGCCAGCAGCAGGTCGTAGCCGTCCTCGGCGAACCTGTCCATGACCGCGGGCTCGGGCGAGTGCATCACGCCGAGCCGGAGGTCGGCGGCTGGGTCGGCGGGACCCGCGATCTCGTCGTACCGGTCATAGCCGATGTGTGAGTCATGCACCCCGCCGACCGCGATGTCCAGGTCGCCGGCCTTGATCCGGCCGCGCCTGTTGCTGGCGTCCAGCCAGCCCGCCGCCTCCATGCCCGCGCCGAGCTCCGGCCAGGGCAGGTCGGGCTCGTCGCGTCCCTTCAGTGAGCTGTCGCGCCACAGGTACCGCGCCGGGTTCCTGGGCTTCGGCGAGTACAGGTCATTGGAGCCGTAGACGAAAACGCCGGGGCGGTCGAGCAGCGGCCCGAGCGCCTCGAGGAAGGGCTGGACGGCGTCGGAGTGGGCTATCGAGTCGCCGGTGTTGACCACCATGTCGGGCTGCAGGGCGTCGAGGGACCTGATCCAGGAAAGCAGCCGGTGCCGCCCCGGGCTCAGGTGCGCGTCCGAGATATGCAGGACGCGCAGTGGCCTGGCGCCGGCCGGGAGCACCGGGATGTCATAGCGGCGCAGCGCGAACCAGTTGCGCTCGATGACGGACGCGTACCCGAAGACGCCGGCTCCGGCGGCTGCCGTTGCGATGAGGGCTTGTCGTCGCATCTACACATGGTGTCATGCCGCGCGCCCGCGGTCTCCCCTGGCCGTCGCGCCGGGCCGGGGCGGCGGGCGGGCAGGGCCCGGACAGGGCAGGATGTCCTCATGGCTGCACTGAAGGATCGTCTCCGCGCGGACCTTACCGCTGCGATGAAGGCACGCGACGACGTGCGGACCAGAACGCTGCGCATGGTCCTCACCTCGGTCACCAACGAGGAGGTGTCCGGGAGCGCGGCCCATGAGCTGAGCGACGACGATGTGCTCCGGGTGCTCACCAGGGAGGCCAGGCGGCGGCGTGAGGCGGCCGAGGCGTTCGACTCGGCCGGGCGCTCCGACCAGGCGGCCGGCGAGCGGGCCGAGGAGCAGGTCCTTGCCGGGTACCTCCCGGCTCAGCTCAGTGACGACGAACTCGCGGCGATCGTCGCCGATGCGATCAGCCAGACCGGCGCGTCGGGCATGGGCGCGATGGGCCAGGTGATGAAGGCGGTCACGCCGCGGGTAGCGGGCCGCGCCGAGGGCAGCCGGGTCGCCGCGGAGGTCCGCCGCGCGCTCGCGGGCTAGCTGCTCTGCCGCTCGCCGGGCCAGCCGTTCTGCCCAGGGGAGGCTGGTGACGCGGCCGGCGGGCTGGTGGCCGCCGGCCGGTCAGCCCCCGAGCGCTGCGGACAGTTCTCCCAGCGGATCCTCGGCCAGCGGGCCTATCGGCGGGTTACCGCCGCCGAACCCGCCGTGGCCGCCACCGCCTCCGTGGCCGCCGCCGGCGGGCTTGGGCGAGTTGATGCCGGTGCCCTCGGAAAGGAACGGGGAGTCCGTTGGCACCCCGGGGAAGGCCGCCGGGCTGCCGAGGTCGGCGCGCAGGAAGCTCATCTGCCAGGTCGCGGCCGGCGCGTTGTCACCAAACATCTGGCCCGGGCAATCCAGGCCCCCGCCGAAGACCGGGTTCTCGCGGTAGCAGGAGTTGCTGCCCAGCATCGCGCCGCCGCTGGTGGGGTCGATCGGGTTGAACACCGACACGTACCCGACCAGGTGCGGCGTGTAGCCCGCGAAGGCGGCGTAGTAGCCGCTGTTCGCGGTGCCGGTCTTGGCCGCGGCCGGGACGTTGATCCCCCGGCCTGCCGCCGTGCCCGGAGAGACCAGGACTCCCTGCAGGATGTAGTTCGCGGCGGCGGCCACGTCGGGCGAAAGCACCCGGTGGCAGTTCGCCGACTCCACTGGGAGGCTGGCACCGCTGGCGGTGAGGATCTGGCTGATCGCGATCGGGGTGCAGTAGATCCCGCCGGACGCCACCGTCGCGTAGGCCGCGGCCATGCTGAGCGGCGAGACCGGCGCGAAGCCCAGCGTGAACGCCGGGATGTCGTCGGCGGGGTACGGCTGGTCGAGCGCCGGGTCCGGGCGGAGCAGCGAGACGCCGTTGGCCCAGGTCAGCCCCAGGCTGACCGCGGTCTTGACCACGTTGCACAGCCCGACTTTCTGCTCCAGGTGGGCGTAGAACACGTTGATCGACTGCGTGGTCCCGTTGTACAGCGTGAACGTTCCCTTGCCGGGACCCTCGGCGTTGCTCAGGTTCGGGTAGTAGCTGACCTGGCCATCGCAGCTGAAATACGGCCCTAGCGTGGACGGGGACACCACCGCCTGGCTGAACCCGAACGGAATGCCCTGCTTGAGCGCGGTGAGCAGGGTGAAGATCTTGCTCGACGAGCCGGTCTGCACGCCGGTGCCGCCGTCGTACTGGGTGGGCACCGCGTAGTCGACCGTGGTCTCGCCGGGCCCGCTGCCGTACGGCCGGTCGACTGCGATCGCCCGGATCTTGCCGGTGCCCGGCTGGATCATGGCCTCGGTGTCGACGTCGTTGTTCGGGTTGTAGTAGCCGTTCTCCGCCGGCAGCACCCAGTTGACCGCCTCATCCGCGGCGTTCTGGTCCTGCGGGATCAGGGTCGTGTAGATTTTTAGGCCGCCGGTGGAGTTGAGCGCCGCGTTCGCCTTCGCGTAGGCGGGGTTGCTGCGTATCTCGGCCATCACGTAGTCGCAGAAGAACGCATCGCTCGCCGCGGATGGGCTGACACAGCCCTGCTGCAGCGGTGCGCTCGACGGATTGAGGCCCAGCGGCAGCTTTTCGGTGGCCGTGGCCTGTTTCTGCGTTATATAGCCGACCTGCTCCATGCGGGCGAGCACGACATTGCGCCGGGCAATGGCTTGAGACGGGTCAGTAAACGGATCATAAAGGCTGGGATTTCGCACAAGCCCGGCCAGCAGGGCCGCTTCCGGCAGCGTCAGGTCGGCCGCGCTGGTGCTGAAATAGCGCTCGGCGGCCACCTGGATGCCGACCGCGCTGTTCTCGAAGTAGGCGGCGTTCAGGTACGCGGCGAGCAGCTGGTCCTTGGTCATCTCCTGCTCGACCTCGGCGGCCATCCGCAGCTCGCGGATCTTCCTCGCGACCGTCTGCTCGGTCGCGGCTTCCTGCTCCTGCTTGTTCGTTGCCGTCAGGATGAGCGCGTTCTTGACGTACTCCTGGGCGATCGTGGAGCCGCCCTGGGTGGACTGGCCGCTGAGGTCGTTGGCCAGGGCACGCAGCGTGCCGCGCAGGTCGAACGCGCCGGTCTGGAAGTACGTGTTGTCCTCGATCGCCACGATGGCATCATCCATCACAGGAGCGATCTGATTGTAGGCAACCGGGATGCGGTAGATGTTGTTGGGGTAGTAGTACGCGATCAGCTTGCCGTCGGCGGTCAGGAGCTCTGAGCGCGACGGCAGCGTCCCCAGCGACGGGACCTTCAGCGTGTTGAACGCGTTCGCCAGGTTGCGGGTCGCTACGCCGGCCGCCCCGATGAACGGTACGGCCACGGCAGCCACGAGCAGCCCGGCGCCGACGGACACGGCCAGGAGCCGGCCGACTGCGCTGACACTTGCGCCGGCGCGGCGCTCTGAGTTCAGCACCCACACAGGCTACGCTGGCCACCGTAATGCGGGCGCCGGGAAACTGGATCCCGTGCCCTGGGCGGCGTTGCCCGGGGCACCGGTGCCGCGCCCGGCCCTTCAACTCGGCCTATCGGCTGGCCACCAGGGGGTGAAGATGGCCGGGTGACTAGTCACTTCTGTGCGGATAGCTCAGGAGGGCTATTTGAGAAATGGGCCTGGCGGGGTCTAGCGCGGCGCGGCCGATTTCCGTAAGTTACTCTTCCGCGACTACCGCTACGGAGGCCCGGCGTACCGCCGTGTGCCTGGACCGCTACGAGACGCCATCCGGCGTGACGACCCCTGCGTGGGCGTGACGATCAGGAGGAGTGGGCCACATGTGGATCACGGACTGGACCGCCCGTGCCGCCTGCAAGGGAACAGATCCTGACGAGCTTTTCGTCCAGGGCGCGGCGCAGAACCGGGCCAAGCTGATCTGCCGGGGCTGCCCAGTGCGGACCGAGTGCCTCGCCGACGCACTCGACAACCGGATCGAGTTCGGGGTATGGGGCGGCATGACCGAGCGTGAGCGGCGTGCGCTGCTCCGCCGCCGCCCGGACGTGACCTCATGGCGCGACCTGCTGGAGAGCGCGCGCAACCAGTACGAGAGGGCTGGCGACGAGCTCGTCGCCAGCTGACCACTACGGCTTGATTCCCTGGCCCGCCGCGCCTGTCGTCTGCCGACCGCGGCGGGCTGTCATTCGGTGTGGAAACTGTCCCCCACAGCCGCGAGCCCGGCGAGGTCGTGGATGTCCTCTGGCTGGGCGGGTACTTCGACGACCGGCACGTGCGGGTGGGCCCCGGTGAAGTGCTCTGCCACGCGCTGTTCGGCCGCGGACTGCTGCATCCGTTCGGCGTGCAGCCGCAGCGCGGCGATCGCCAGCGCATGGGAGGCGCCGTCCTGGCCGTTCGCTGCCTGCAGGGTTTCCGCCGCGGCCAGGCTGCGGGCGGCCGACAGGCGGGCGGCCGGCGAGCGGTGCACCCGGTTGAGGACCAGGCCGGCCAGGGGCATGCCCTCCTCGTCCAGGCGCTCCACAAAATATGAGGCCTCGCGCAGCGCGTCCGGCTCCGGCGCGGCGACCACCAGGAACGCCGTGCCCGGGGCGCGCAGCAGCCGGTAGGTGTAGTCCGCCCGCTCACGGAACCCGCCGAACATGGTGTCCAGGGCCGACACGAAGGTCTGCACGTCCTTGAGCACCTGAGCGCCGAGCACCTTGGTCAGGACGCCGGTCACCATGCTGAAGCTGGCGTTCAGCACCCGCAGGTACGCCCGCCCGCCCGCCTTGGCCGGGGCGACGAGCAGCCGGATCAGCCGGCCGTCGAGGAACCTGCCCAGCCGCTGCGGCGCGTCGAGGAAGTCGAGCGCGGACCGGCTCGGCGGGGTGTCCACGACGATCAGGTCCCATTCCTCGGCCCGGCGAAGCTGGCCCAGCTTCTCCATGGCCATGTACTCCTGCGTGCCGGAGAACCCGGACGACAGCGACTGGTAGAACGGGTTCGCCAGTATCTGGGCCGCGCGATCCGGGTCGGCATGGGCCTCGACGATCTCGTCGAAGGTCCGCTTCATGTCCAGCATCATCGCGTGCAGGCTGCCGCCTGGCGTCCCGTTCAGGCCGGTGCCGTTGGTGCCGCCGGGGACCCGCTCCGGGAACGGGACCGGCCGCGGGGTGTTGTCCAGCCGGGACAGCCCCATCGACTGGGCCAGCCTGCGGGCCGGGTCGACGGTGAGCACGACCACGTTCCTGCCCCGCTGCGCTGCGCGCAGGCCGATGGCGGCGGCGATCGTGGTCTTGCCCACCCCGCCAGAGCCGCAGCAGACGATCACCCGGATGCGCCGGTCATCAATGAGCCGGTCGACGCTCAGCACCGGCGGCGGGCCGGACCTGGCCATCACGCTGCTCCCTGATCGCGGAGCGCGGCCGCGAGCCGGTACAGGCCCGCCAGGTCGATGCCATCGGTGATCATCGGCAGGTCGTAGCGCGGCTGGGCTGCCTCGGCGAGCCTGCGCCGCTCTTCCTCCTGGCCGATGGCGGCCACCGCCTCGTCCGTGAGCTCGGCCGCCAGGTCCGCGGCCAGCCGCACGCTGTCGCCGAGGCCGGCGGCCTTCAGGCCGATCGCCAGCTCGTGCTCGTCGACCGACCCGGCGGCCACGTCCCTGAGCTGGCTGCGGGGCAGCTCCAGCGGGCGGACCATGTTGATCATGATGCCACCGACCTGGATCCCGCCGCCCGGCATGTCGCGCAGTTCGGCGATGCCGTCCAGCGCCTCCTGGACGGGCATCTCCTCCAGCGTGGTGACGAAGTGCACGGCGGTCTCCGGGGAATGGATGACCTTCTGCACGGTGTCGGCGTGGTTGCGGATCGGCCCGACCCTGGCAAGCCCGGACACCTCCGAGGTGACGTTGAGGAACCTGCCGATCCGCCCGGTGGGCGGGGCATCCATCACGACCGCGTCGTAGACCAGCTTGCCGCCCTTCTTCCTGCGCACAGCCTCGGTTGCCTTCCCGGTCAGCAGCACGTCGCGCAGGCCGGGAGCGATCGTGGTCGCGAAGTCCATCACGCCGAACCTGGTCAGCGCCCTGCCCGCGTGCCGGAGGTTGTAGAACATCTCGAGGTACTCCAGCAGCGCCGACTCGGGGTCAGCGACAAGGGCGTATACATCACCGCTTGGCTCCGCGTTGTCGGCCGGACCCACTGCGATCTTGCGCTCCTCGTAGGGGAGCGGCGGGGAGTCGAAGACCTGGGCGATCCCCTGGCGGCCTTCCACCTCCATCAGCAGCACCCGCTTGCCGCCGGACGCGAGCGCGAGGGCGAGGGCGCTGGCGACCGTGGTCTTGCCGGTCCCGCCCTTCCCGGTGACGACGTGCAGCCGCACGCCTTCCCAGTCCGTGTCCCGTGTGCTCACCCCTTGGAGGCTATCCGGGCCGGCGCACCCCGGATCCCCCGGAGCCCGCGTGTCGCGTCCCTTGCGTCCCGCTGGCCCCTGGCCGCACTCTGGCGCCCCCGCCGGTGCCCGCGGTGTCATCTCTGGCGCCTCGCCGAAATACCACTAGGCTAGGGCGAAAGCACGGGGCGTGACCGTGACCGGAGAAGAGGTGTAGGTGATGGTTGCAGCCATAGTGGCCATCGTGGTCGTATTGCTGGTCATTGCCGCCATCGGCGCTGCCCGGGGCCTGAAGATAGTGCAGCAGTACGAGCAGGGCATCATTTTCAGGTGGGGGAGGGTGCTGCCAGGCACGCGCGGGCCAGGACTGACCATCATCAATCCGATCACCGACCGGATGCAGAAGGTCAACATGCAGATCGTCGCGATGGCGGTCCCGGCGCAGGAGGGCATTACCAGGGACAACGTCAGCGTCCGGGTGGACGCGGTGGTCTACTTCCGGGTGGTTGACCCGATCAAGGCGACCATTAACGTCCAGAATTACATGTTTGCCATCTCCCAGCAGGCGCAGACGTCGCTGCGCTCGATCATCGGCCAGTCTGAGATGGACCAGCTGCTGTCCGAGCGGGAGAGCGTGAACCGGGAGCTGCGCCGGATCATCGACGAGCCGACCGAAGGCCCATGGGGCATCCGGGTAGAGCGGGTCGAAATAAAGGACGTCTCGCTCCCGGAGGGCATGAAGCGGTCCATGTCGCGCCAGGCGGAGGCGGAGCGGGAACGCCGTGCGCGGATCATCACCGCCGACGGTGAGTACCAGGCGTCCAAGCGCCTGGCCGCGGCGGCCAACGTCATGGCCCGCGACCCCGCCGCGCTGCAGCTGCGGTTGCTGCAGACCGTGGTCGAGGTGGCGGCGGAGCGCAACAGCACGCTGGTTATGCCGGTTCCGGTCGAGCTGCTGAGGTTCTTCGATAAGTTCTCGCCCGAGGCGGCCGCCAGGCCCATTCCCGATGAGAGCTCGCTGGCCGACTTCGCCGGCGAGGACGTGGAGAAGGAAGAGGCGGCGATCCACAGCGGGGCTCCGCTGGAGATCCCGGAAACGCCGGCGGTTCCCGAGCTTCCCGGGCAGGACGCGAGCCTGGACAAGCTGCCCGGGCAGGGGAGCACCGCGGCGGAGCAGGCCGACGCCGCCCCGGCGGCCGGCGGCGCGGCGGACGGGAAGGCCGCGGAGCGGCGCGACGCGCCTGCGGGTCAGGCCGACGGTCCGGGGGCATAACCCCGGCCAGGCCTGCCCGGGTCCGCGGGCCATACGCAGGGAGATGCCCGCCCGCTGGCGCGTCCCCGCTATGGTTCCGCTATGGCGAAGTGGGAGTATGCAACGGTTCCGCTGCTTGTGCATGCCACCAAGCAGATCCTGGACAACTGGGGCGAGGATGGCTGGGAGCTGGTGGCGGTCGTTCCCGGGCCGAATCCCGAGCAGCTTGTCGCGTACATGAAGCGGGAGCGGTCGTGAACCCGGAGGAGCCCGGGGGCTCACCCGGGGCCAGGCTCGCCGCGATCGGCCTCACCCTGCCGGAGGTGACGCCCCCCGTCGCCGCGTACCTGCCGGCGGTGCGCACCGGCGGCTACGTGTACACCGCCGGGCAGCTGCCGGTCGTCGACGGGGAGCTGCTGGCCACCGGCAAGGTCGGCGCCGACGTCGGCGTGGCCGAGGCCGCCGCCCTCGCCAGGACCTGCGCGCTCAACGCGCTGGCCGCCGCGGCGTCGGTCGCCGGCGGGCTCGACGGCATCCGGCGCATCGTCAAGGTGACCGGCTTCGTGGCGAGCGCGCCCACCTTCACCCAGCAGGCTCAGGTGGTCAACGGCGCGAGCGAGCTGCTGATCGAGGTGTTCGGCGAGGCGGGCAGGCACGCAAGGAGCGCGGTCGGCATGGCGGTGCTGCCGCTGAACGCCCCGGTCGAGGTGGAGCTGATCGCCGAGGTCCGGGACACGTGAGGCGAGCGGGGATTTTGAGAGCGGGGACCTGAGTGGGCGGAGGCGCGATCAGGATCGGCGGCCGGCTTGGCGAGCGGGCCCGCGAGGTCCTCGCCGGCAAGCAGGCTCCCGCCTGGCCCCGTGACGCGGCGACCGTCATGCTGCTGCGCCCGGCCGCGGGCGGCCTCGAGGTTTACATGCTGCGCCGCAAGTCCTCGATGGCGTTCGCGCCCGGCGCCTTCGTGTTCCCCGGCGGGTCGGTCGACGCCAGGGACGCCGACGAGCAGGTGGCGTGGGCGGGGCCGGATCCCGCCGAATGGGGCCAGGTGTTCGACGCCCCGCCACAGCTCGCGCGCGCGCTCGTCTGCGCCGCGGTGCGGGAGACGTTCGAGGAGTCCGGTGTGCTGCTGGCGGGGCCGTCCGCCGATGCCGTCGTCGCGGACACCACCGGGCCGGGCTGGGAGGCAGACCGGCAGGCGCTGCTCGACCGCTCGCTCTCGCTGGCCGAGATGCTCGCGCGGCGCAGCCTCGTGCTCCGCTCCGACCTGCTCAGGCCCTGGTCGCGGTGGATCACCCCGGTCATCGAGGAGCGCCGCTTCGACGCCAGGTTCTTCGCCGCCGCGCTGCCGCCCGAGCAGCGCACCAGGGACGTCGGCGGCGAGGCGGCCGAGGTGGCCTGGGTGCGCCCGGCCGATGCGATCGCCCAGGGGCGGGCGAGGCAGATCGTGCTCTGGCCGCCGACCGCCGTGACCCTTGCCGAGCTCGCGGCGTGCCCCGACGTCACGGCGGCGCTGGCGCCGCGCACGGTCAGGCCGGTGCTGCCGGAGGCGAGCGTGGCCGAGGGCGCGGTGTGGCTGACCCTCCCCGCCGAGCTGGAGTACCCGTTGTGAGACACCGTTTGTCAACCTCGCCGCGCTCTCCGGTGGCGCCGCAGCCGCCGGGCCCAGCGCCGCAGTGAGGGGGGATGGGGAGGCGGGTGGGGCCCCGGCGGCGAGGACCGCCTCCCACCGCGCCTCCCTGGCGCGCCTCCGGCACGACCAGCGAAGCGCCCGCGAGGGAGGCCATGAATGACCGGGGCAGGCATCGACGGGTCCGGCACCGCCAGGGCGCGATGCGTGCTCGCGCCGAACCCGTCGCTGATGACCCTGGACGGCACCAACACCTGGCTGATCGGCGAGCCGGGCTCGGAGCCCGCGATTGTCGTGGACCCGGGCCCGGACGACGAGGGGCACCTGCGGCGCGTGCGCGCGGCAGCGGCCGGCGCGGGCCGGCGCATCGAGAAGATCGTGCTCACCCACGGCCACGAGGACCATTCGGGGGGCGCCCGGCGGCTGGCCGCGCTGACCGGCGCCCCGGTCCTCGCGGTCGACCCGGCGCACCGGCTGGGGGCGGCGGCCGCGCTCGGGCCGGGGGATGCGGTGCGCGCCGGCGGCTGCGAGGTGCGCGTGATCGGGACGCCCGGGCACACCGCGGACTCGGTGTCCCTGCTGATCGAGGCCGACGGCGCCGTGCTGACCGGGGACACCGTGCTCGGCCGCGGGACGACCGTGATCGCGAGCGACGGGAACCTGGGCGACTACCTGCGGTCCCTGGACCGGCTGCGGGCTCTCGCGGACGAGCTGGGCCTGCGCGCGCTGCTGCCCGGGCACGGGCCGCTGCTCACCGAGCCCGCGCAGGCGCTTGATTACTACATCGCGCACCGGGCAGAACGCCTCGCCCAGGTGGAAGCCGCGCTCGCCGCGGGGAACCGGACGCTGGCCGGCATCGTGGCGCACGTCTACACGGACGTGGACCGCGCGCTGTGGCCGTTCGCCGAGTGGTCGGTGCGGGCCCAGCTCGCGTACCTGGCCGAGCGCGGCGCACTCCCGCCCGGCCTGGAGCTGCCGGGCGCGTTACCTGGCCCGCCTGCGCAGCCGCTCGGCGTCCAGCAGCAGGACTGACTTGGGGTGCAGCTGTATCCAGCCGCGGGCGACGAAGTCGGCGAGCGCCTTGTTGACCGTCTCCCTGGACGCGCCGACGAGCTGGGCCAGCTCCTCCTGGGTGAGGTCATGGTTGACCTGCAGGCCGTCGTCCTGCTGGGTGCCGAACCGCGCCGCCAGGTCGAGCAGCGCCTTCGCGACCCGGCCCGGCACGTCGGTGAAGACCAGGTCGGACATGACCTCGTTGGTGCGCCGGAGCCTGCGCGCCAGCGCGGCGAGCAGGTGCATGGCGACGTCCGGCCGCCCGGTGAGCCACCTCCGCAGGTCCTCGTGGGCCAGGGCGGCGAGGCGGACGTCGGTGACGGCCGACGCGCTCATCGTGCGCGGCCGCGGGTCGAACAGCGAGAGCTCGCCGAACATCTCGCCCGGGCCGACCAGGCTGATCAGGTTCTCCCTGCCGTCCGCCGACGCCCTGGTGAGCTTGATCTTGCCATCGAGCACCACGTAGAGCCTGTCGCCATCGTCGCCCTCGTCGAAGAGCCGCTCGCCCCTGACCAGCGCGACGTCGGTCACCCCGGCGCGCAGCGCCCTGGTCCCTTCCTCGTCCAGGGCCTCGAACAACGGCGCCCGCCTCAGCATCTCTTCGGCGTGTTCCACGGCACCTCCTCGCGCCTCCAGGCATTACTACTCAGTGTCGCCCATTCATCACCAGGGCGCGACTTGCGTCCCTTCAGCTCACGCTCAGGGGAGTTCCCCGCCGGATTCGGCCAGGCGCAGCCGGCAGGCCTCGATCTCGGCGACGGCCTCGGCCGCGCCCACCCACCGGGCCGCCTCGACCTGCTTGCCGGGCTCAAGCTCCTTGTAGACCTCGAAGAAATGCTGAATCTCCAGGAGGTCGAACTCGGAGACGTCCTGGATGTCGGTGAGGTGCGCCATCCGCGGGTCGGTCGCCGGGACCGTGAGGACCTTGTCGTCGCGGCCGTTCTCGTCGCGCATCCGGAACATGCCGATCGCCCGGCACCGGATCAGGCACCCGGGGAAAGTAGGCTCCTCCAGCAGCACGAGCGCGTCGAGCGGGTCGCCGTCCTCGGCCAGCGTGCCCTCAATGTACCCGTAGTCGGCCGGGTACCGGGTGGAGGTGAACAGCATCCTGTCTAGTCGGATCCTCCCGGTTTTATGGTCCATTTCGTACTTGTTCCGCTGGCCCTTAGGTATTTCGATGGTCACATCGAAGTTCACGACTCCGCCTCTCGGCCACGTAATGATTGACTCCGTCACCACGATGTCTACCCGGTTCGTTTCCTCCAACGTAGGGCGGAATGCAGCATTCCGGGATGGGAGGTAAGCCGGTGCGCCGGTTCCGTCGCGCAGCGACGGTGCTGCTGGCCCTGCTCAGCGTGTTCACGATCAGCGCCGGGGTGGCCGTGGCGCGGATGCTGCCGCCGCGGCTGGCGCTGTGGCGCCTGCCCACGGTTGGCAGCCGCAGCCTCGCCACGGCCGGCCCGGTGCTCGCTCCCGTGCCGCTGGCCGAAGGCCCGGCCACCGCCGCGGGCGTGGCCGCCGCGCTCTCCCCGCTTCTCGCCTCGGCCGCGCTCGGCTCGCATGTCGGCGCCGTGGTCGACGATCTGTCCTCCGGCCAGGTGCTGCTCTCCCAGGACGCCAGCTCGGGCTTTGCCCCCGCCTCCACCGCCAAGCTCGCGGTCGCGGTCGCCGCACTGAACGTGCTCGGCCCCGCGGCCACGTTCACCACCAGGGTGGTGGCCGGCCAGGCGCCTTCGTCGATCGTCCTCGTCGGCGGCGGCGATCCCACGCTGGCCGCCGGGCACCCGCCGGCCTCCGACTATCCCCAGCCGGCCACGCTGGCGTCGCTCGCCGCGCAGACGGCACGGGCACTGCGGGCCAGGGGGACCCGCTCGGTGCGGCTCGGCTACGACACGTCCCTGTTCACCGGCCCGCTCATGGCGCCCGGCTGGCCGGACAGCTACGTGACCACGGGCAACGTCACCCCGATCGAGTCGCTCGAGGTGGACCAGGGCAGGCTGACCGCCAGCGGCGCGCCGCAGGACGCGGACGTCCCCAACAACTACCGGGCCCGCACGTTCACCCCGGCGGCCGATGCCGCGCAGGCCTTCGCCTCCTTCCTGTCCGGCGACGGCATCCGGGTCCGCGGGGCGGTGGGCCAGGTGGCGGCGCCCCGCGGCGCCGCCACCATCGCCGCGGTGTCGTCGCCGCCGCTGGCCGAGATCGTCGACTGGATGCTCACCGAGAGCAACAACGTGATCGCGGAGAACCTGGCCAGGCAGGTCGCGATCGCCACCGGGCGGCCCGCCTCGTTCAGCGGCGCGGCCGCGGCCGAGATCGCGGTGCTCCGCACGCTGGGCATCAGCGGCGGGATCCACCTGGTCGACGGGAGCGGCCTGTCGCCGCTGGACCAGATCACGCCCGACGTGCTGGTGCAGCTGATCCGCCTGGCCGCCTCGCCCGCCCGGCCCGGGCTGAGGGCCGTCATCACCAGCCTGCCGGTGGCCGGGTTCTCCGGCACGCTGGCCCCCGGCGGCAGCGTCTTCCCTGAGGTGGGGCAGGCCGGGCTCGGCGTGGTGCGGGCGAAGACTGGCAACCTGTCCACCGTGGTGTCCCTGGCCGGGCTCGCGGCGGCCAGGGACGGCCAGCTGTTCGCGTTCGCCTTCATGGCCGACCAGCTGCCGAGCGGCGGCCTGGTCGCCGGGGCCTCCGGCCTGATCATGCTGGCGACCGCCCTGGCCGGCTGCGGATGCAGCTGAGCGCTCGCCCGGGCGTGAGCCACCCTCGCGGCCAACGTACGGTGGAAGGGTGAGCAGCTCTCAGATGATCGACTGGAACGTCGCCACGTCAACCGGAGTCAGGTGGGCACGGCCCGGGCCCGCTGTGAGCATGGCCGAGGCCAGGAAGGTGGTCGCCGAGCTGCGCAGCCTCGCGGCCGCCGTCCAGGAGCCCGTGCACGAGGTCACCGGGCTGCCCGGCTCGCCCGACGGCGGCAAGGTGGCGGTCGTCGACCGGCCCGGGTGGATCCGGGCGAACGTCGACGGCTTCCGGGTGGTGCTCGACCCGCTGGTCGAGCACATGCAGCAGCGGGGCCAGGCGCCGCCCCCCGGCTCGGTGATCACGGCCGTGGGATCCCGGGTCACCGGCATGCAGGCGGGCCTGATCCTCGCCTACCTGGCCGGCCGGGTGCTCGGCCAGTACGAGCTGTTCCTGCCGCCGGACCCGGACGCCCCGGAGCGTGGCGCCGCCGATGCCCCGGCGGGCAGGCTGACCCTGGTCGCGCCGAACATCGTGATGGTGGAGCGCGAGCTCGGCGTCGACCCGCACGATTTCAGGCGCTGGGTGTGCCTGCACGAGGAGACGCACCGGACCCAGTTCACCTCGGTGCCCTGGCTCCGCCCCTACGTGCAGCAGCAGATGACGGAATTCCTGCTGGCCTCGGACCTGGACCCGGCCTCGATCCTGGACCGGCTGCGGTCGGCGGCTGACGCGGTGGCCGGCGCGGTTCGCGGCAGCGGCGAGAGCCTGATCGAGGCGATCCAGACGCCGCGCCAGCGCGAGATCCTGGACCGGCTGACCGCCGTGATGACGCTGGTGGAAGGCCACGGCGACTATGTGATGGACGCGGTGGGCCCGAGGGTGGTGCCGTCGGTGGCCGAGATCAGGGCCAAGTTCTCCGCCCGGCGGATCAGCGGCGGCCGCATCGAGCAGGCGATCCGCAGGATCCTTGGCATCGACCTGAAGATGAAGCAGTACGAGCAGGGGTCGCACTTCGTCAGGAACGTCGTGGAAGAGGCGGGGATGGGAGTGTTCAACAAGGTCTGGACCTCCCCGGAGACGCTCCCGACCAGGGATGAGATCACCAACCCGCCGGCCTGGCTGGAACGGGTGGGCGGCAGCGGCAGCCACGGGATGGACGGCAGCGGCGCTGCCGCGGGCTGAGCCATGCCCGCCCCAGGGGGGACGGCCCCCGGTCAGCCCTCGGCCGCGGGGCACGCCCCGCGGGGCAGGTGACCCGGCGATGGGCCCCCACCCCGCCGTCGCCGGGGTCCGCCTGGCGGTGCGCCGCTGCCTGTCCGGAGCCGGCCTGGCCCCGGGCGACCTGGTGCTGGCGGCCTGCTCGGGCGGCGCGGACTCGCTGGCCCTGGCCGCGGCGCTGGCATTCGAGGCGCCCAGGATGGGGCTGCGCGGCGGCGGCGTCACCGTGGACCACGGCCTGCAGGAAGGGTCGGCGGAGCGGGCCTTGCGGGTGGCCAAGGAGCTGGCCGCCTTGGGCCTCGATCCGGTGCTGAGCGTTGGCATCGCCGTCGCCCGCCCGGGCGCCCGGAGCGCCCGGAATGCCGGGGATGCGGGCTCCGGCCAGGGCTGGCCGGGCCCCGAGGCGGCCGCCAGGGAGGCCAGGTACCTGGCGCTCGACCGGGCCGCCGGCACGTCCGGCGCGGCGGCGATCCTGCTCGGCCACACCATGGACGACCAGGCGGAGACCGTGCTGCTTGGCCTGGCGCGCGGCTCGGGGGCGCGCTCCCTGGCCGGGATGCCCGAGCGCAACGGCTGCCGCCTGCGCCCCCTGCTCGGGGTCAGCCGGGCCACGACCAGGGCCGCCTGCGCGGCGCTGGGCCTCGAGCCGTGGGAAGACCCGCAGAACGCCGACCCCGGCTACGCCCGCGCGCGGGTCCGCCACACGGTGCTCCCGGTGCTCGAGGCGGAGCTGGGGCCCGGCGTGACCGAGGCGCTCGCGCGCAGCGCCCGCCTGCTGCGCAGCGATGCGGACTTCCTCGACGCGCTGGCAAGGACAGAGGCAGAACGGATAGACCCGGCCGGCGCCGGGCTGCCGATCGGGGCCCTGGCGGCGCTGCCGCCGGCGGTCAGGTCGCGGGTGCTGCGGAACGCGGCCATCGCGGCCGGCTGCCCGCCGGGCGCGCTCACCGCCGGCCATGTCGCCGGGCTCGAGGCCCTGGTGACCGGCTGGCGCGGGCAGCGCTGGACGAACCTGCCGGGCGGTATCCGCGGCCAGCGCCGGTGTGGCAAGCTGCAGTTCAGCTCGGGCGATGGGGAGGGCGCTGGTGGACGCGGCTGACATGGGCGCCGATCTCGAGCAGGTGCTGATCAGCGCGGAACGCCTGCAGCAGCGCATCGCGGAGCTTGCCGCGCGGATCGACGCGGATTACGCCGATCGCGAACTGCTCCTGGTCGGAGTGCTGAAGGGCGCGGTCATGGTCATGGCCGATCTCGCCCGGGCCATGCGGCTGCCGGTCCAGATGGACTGGATGGCGGTCTCGTCCTACGGATCCGGCACCAGATCCTCGGGCGTGGTGCGCATCCTCAAGGACCTGGACACCGACATCACCGGCCGCCACGTGCTGGTCGTCGAGGACATCATCGACTCGGGCCTGACCCTGTCCTGGCTGGTCAGGAACCTGCAGTCGCGCGGCCCCGCCTCGCTGCGGGTGTGTGCGCTGCTGCGCAAGCCCGGCGCCGCGCGGGTGGACGTCGACGTCGCCTACACCGGCTTCGACATACCGGACGCCTTCGTCATCGGCTACGGGCTCGACTATGCCGAGCGCTACCGGAACCTGACGTTCATCGGCACCCTGGCCCCGCACGTCTACGGGGGGCAGGAGCGCAGCGCCGCCGCTGCCGAGTTACCCGCCTGAGGGCCCGGGCCGGCCGGGGAAGGCGGCCGCACCGCCGGGGAACACATACGGAGATGAAATACGTTCACCGGGGTAGGGACCGGGCGGAGGCTGTGGCGGCCGGAGGCGCCTCCTGCGTGTCAGCATGGGCCGGCGCGGTGTACCGTCGATTATTGCCGTTTACCAGGCGGGCAGAAAGGAAAACTGCGCGTGGGCGCTGGTTCGCAAGGCAGTCCCGCCGGAGGCCGGCGGGACCTGAGGCTCGTCAGGAGGGGTCGGCCCGCTAGCGGCGCGGCCGTTCGTCGATGGATCTGAAGCGTTATTTCCGCGGGCCGTTCGTCGCCATCCTCGTTGTCCTGCTGCTGTTTTTCTTCCTGTACCGCTACGCGAGCTCGGGCACCTCGTACAAGCCCGCCGACACCTCGCAAGTCGTCAGCATGATCGAGCAGGGGCAGGTCAAGTCCGCCCTGCTGATCGACTCGACGCAGACCATCGAGATCACGCCCAAGAGCGGCCAGCCGCTGCAGGCGTCGTGGGTCGGCAACCAGGGCCAGACGCTGGCCACCCTGCTGCAGCAGCAGTACGCCAAGGGCAACCTGCCCCAGGGCTACAACGTCCAGCCGCCCAAGGGCAGCTCGATCTTCGACGTCATCTTTGACTGGCTGCCGTTCATCATTATCATCCTGTTCTTCCTGTTCATCATGAATCAGATGCAGGGTGGCGGCTCCCGGGTGATGAACTTCGGGAAGTCCAAGGCGAAGCTGATCACCAAGGACACCCCGAAGACCACGTTCGCCGACGTCGCCGGCGCTGACGAGGCGATCGAGGAGCTGCAGGAGATCAAGGAGTTCCTGCAGAGCCCGGGCAAGTTCCAGTCGATCGGCGCGAAGATCCCCAAGGGCGTGCTGCTTTACGGGCCGCCAGGGACCGGCAAGACCCTGCTGGCCCGTGCCGTGGCGGGCGAGGCAGGCGTGCCGTTCTACTCCATCTCCGGCTCGGATTTCGTCGAGATGTTCGTCGGCGTTGGCGCTTCCCGGGTGCGCGACCTGTTCGAGCAGGCCAAGGCCAATGCCCCCGCCATCGTCTTCGTCGACGAGATCGACGCCGTCGGCAGGCACCGCGGGGCCGGCTTCGGCGGTGGCCATGACGAGCGGGAGCAGACGCTGAACCAGCTGCTGGTTGAGCTCGACGGCTTCGACACCAAGGGCGGCGTCATCGTGATCGCGGCCACGAACCGGCCGGACATCCTGGACCCGGCGCTGCTGCGCCCGGGCCGGTTCGACCGCCAGATCGTGGTCGCCCAGCCTGACCTGGCCGGCCGCAAGGGCATCCTGCGGGTGCACGCGCGCGGCAAGCCGTTCGCGCCGGACGTCGACCTCGACATCATCGCCCGCCGGACCCCCGGGTTCACCGGCGCCGACCTGGCCAACGTGATCAACGAGGGTGCGCTGCTGACCGCGCGGGCCAACACCACCCAGATCTCGATGATCTCGCTCGAGGAGGCGATCGACCGGGTCACGGCCGGGCCCAAGCGCAAGAGCGTGCTGCTCTCCGAGAAGGAGCGCAAGATCATCGCCTACCACGAGGGCGGGCACGCGCTGGTCGGGCACGCGCTGCCGCACGCTGACCCGGTGCACAAGATCACCATCATCCCCCGCGGCCGGGCCCTGGGCTACACCGCGTCGGCCCCAGCCGAGGACAAGTTCCTGGTCAGCCGTGCCGAGATGATGGACCAGCTGGCCATGCTGCTCGGCGGGCGGACGGCCGAGGAGCTGGTGTTCCACGAGCCGACCACCGGCGCCGCCAACGACATCGAGAAGGCGAGCCAGATCGCCCGCGGCATGATCACCGAGTACGGGATGAGTGAGCGGCTCGGCGCGCGCAAGTTCGGCAGCGGCGACGGCGAGCCGTTCCTCGGCCGGGAGATGTCGCACAGCCGGGACTACTCCGAGGAGATCGCCTCCGCGATCGACGAGGAGGTGCGCAGGCTGATCGAGTCCGCGCACGACGAGGCCTGGGAGATCCTGGTCCAGTACCGCGACGTGCTGGACAACCTGGTGCTGAAGCTGATGGAGCACGAGACGCTGTCCAGGGAGCAGGTGCTGGAGATCTTCAGTCCGATCCGGCAGCGCCCGACCCGCGGCTCCTACACCGGTTACGGCAAGCGGCTCCCCTCCGACCGGCCGCCGGTGCTCACGCCCAAGGAGATGGCCCTGATCGCCGCGTCGGACGGGGAGCAGCCAGGGAGCGGCAACGGGCAGGCCCTGGGCGCGGGCAGCGCCGAAGGGTCCGCCGCCCCGGCGATCGCCCCGGGCAGCTACGGATCCCCGCAGCACAACCCCGATGACGGCGCGCCGGGCGGCTCCCCAGGGGGCCCGGCGGGCGGCAGCCGTTGACCGAGCTTGACCACTCGCCGGTCGACCTGACCAGGATCGAGCGTGCGGTACGCGAGATCCTGGTCGCGATCGGCGAGGATCCGGACCGGGAGGGCCTGCGCGAGACTCCTGCGCGCGTCGCCCGGGCCTACGCGGAGCAGTTCGCCGGGCTGCGAAAGCGGCCCGAGGACGTGCTCACCACCGTTTTCGACGCCGACCATGAAGAGATGGTGCTGGTCAGGGACATCGAGCTGTACAGCACCTGCGAGCACCACCTGACGCCGTTCTTCGGGCTCGCCCACGTCGGCTACATACCGAACGAAAAGGGGCAGATCACTGGGCTATCCAAGCTGGCCAGGCTCGTTGACCTGTACGCCCGGCGGCCGCAGCTGCAGGAGCGGATGACGAGCCAGATCGCCGATGCGCTCATGAACGTGCTGGAGCCGCGCGGCGTTATCGTAGTGATAGAAGCGGAGCACCTTTGCATGTCCATGCGCGGCGTGCGAAAGCCAGGAGCCAAGACCGTGACATCCGCGGTTCGCGGGATATTCCTGGACTCCGACCGGACCAGGGCCGAGGCCATGAGCCTGGTGCTGGGTCGCCGCTGAGTTTCAACTGAGCGGAACCAGAGGGGCGCCGGGAGCGTCTCAAAGATGGCTGAAGGGATCCAAGACCGATGGACGCGACTGCCTTATCGCCTTCCCGGCGGGGAAGCGGTTCGCTCGGGGAGGTCCGCCGTGTTCAGGGTTTGCCCGCATCGTCTGCCGTCCATGACTACTCTGGTGCTCCGTGACGCGGGGCGCGGCCACTATGTCCGACATGACTGAACGCAGCGGGCTTGACCCGGGAGAGCCCCAAACCGGCGAGGCGCAGCAAATGATGCAGACGGGTGCCGGCGCCAGGTCACGTGGTGCCGCCATGACCGTTCCGGCCGGGCGGGCCGCCGCCGAGCAGCCGGCGGCCCAGTCGCACGCCGGCGCCGGGGACCACCCGGCTGCGCGCCCGCCCGACCGGCAGCACCAGCGGCGCTGGGTGCCGGTCACCGCTGCGCTGCTGTCGCTGCTGATCGGCCTGACCTACATCATCGAGGGCCTGCGGACCCGGCCGCTATACAGCCACCTCAAGCACTCCCTGCACAATCTGAACAACATCGCGCCGGGCGTGCTGACCATCTTCCCGCGCATCGCCGACGTCATCGTCGGCATGTTGCTGCTCATGCTCTCGCACGGGCTGCGCAAGCGGAAGAAGCGCGCATGGCAGGGCGTGATGCTGCTGCTGGCCTTCAGCGTCGTCACCCACGCTCTGCTGCGCGACCGGCACCACATCGCCGGGGTCATCGGCGCAGCGGTCCTCCTGGTCATGCTGTGGCTCTACCGGCGGGAGTTCTACGCGACGGGGGACCCGAGGACCCGCTGGCGCGCGGTATGGGTGTCCGGCGGCCTGGCCGCGGCGGACATCATCATTGGGTTTGGCTATCTCTTGTTCACCACCGGCCTGCAAGCCGACTACACACCCGTGCAGCGGCTGCAGTCGGCGATCTACAACGTTCTCGGCTTCAACGGGCCGGTCCACTTCACCACTGAGACGCGCGGCGACGTCTTCGGCTTCGTGATGGGCGGTCTCGGCCTGTTCACCGTGATCGTCGTCGGTTACCTGTTCCTCCGCCCGGCCGGGCAAGAGGGCAGGCTCGGCGCCCGGGACGCGATCCGGATCCGGGACCTGCTCTCCCGGCACGGGGAGCGGGACTCGCTCGGCTATTTCACACTCCGCACGGACAAGAGCATCATCTGGTCGCCCACGGGCAAGGCCTGCATCGGCTACCGGGTCCTCTCCGGCGTCATGCTGGCCAGCGGCGACCCGATCGGCGATCCCGAGGCCTGGCCGGGGGCGATACAGGCGTTCCTGGATGAGGCGGCCCGGCACGCCTGGGTCCCTGCGGTGCTGGGGTGCAGCGAGCTCGGCGCGGAGACCTGGTGCCGCGAGGACGGCGGGCTGACCGCGCTGGAACTCGGCGACGAGGCCATCGTCAACGTCGCCGACTTCTCGCTGCAGGGCAGGTCCATGCGGAACGTCCGGCAGATGGTGGGCCGGGTCGCCAAGAACGGCTACGCCGCCGAGGTCCGCCGGGTCGGCGACATCTCCCGTGCCGAGATCGACCGGATGAACCGGCAGGCCGATTCCTGGCGCGGCAGCCCGACCGAGCGGGGCTTCTCCATGGCGCTCGGCCGCGTCGGCAGCCCGGGCGACGAGAACTGCGTGATCGCGACGGCCACGAAGGACGGCGTGCTCCGCGCGATCCTGCACTTCGTTCCGTGGGGATCGGACGGCCTGTCGCTCGACCTGATGCGCCGCGACCGCACGGCCCAGCCCGGGCTGAACGACTTCCTCATCGTCGAGACCATCAAGCGCGCGCACGAACTCGGCGTGAAGCGGATCTCGCTCAACTTCGCCATGTTCCGCGCGGCTCTCGAGCGGGGCGAGCGGATCGGGGCGGGGCCGGTGCTGCGGGCCTGGCGGGGCCTGCTGCTCTTCATGTCGCGCTGGTTCCAGATCGAGTCGCTCTACAAGTTCAACGCGAAGTTCTGCCCTGAGTGGGTGCCGAGGTTCTTCGTCTACACCGGCACCAGGGACATCCCGAGGATCGGCCTTGCCGCGCTGCAGGCGGAGGCCTTCCTGGTCTGGCCCACGGTCGAGGTGCGCAGGATCACGCGGAGGGTGGCACGCGGGCTCGGCTTCGGCAAGCTCCGCAGCAGGCTCCGCGCCGCCGCCCAGCGCTAGCCGCGCCCGGCCGTGCGCTCCGGCCGCCCGGCGGTCCCGGGGGCGCGCCGCGCCCCGTAGATTGACGCCTATGACCAGTGAGGCTGCCGCGATGACCGCGCCAGAGCGAGCGGAGCGGGCGCGCCCGGCCGGCCTCCCAGAGCCCGGGCGGTGCCTGGTCATGGGCGTCGTCAACGTGACGCCCGACTCCTTCTCCGACGGAGGTGCCTGGCTGGACCCGGACGTGGCCATGTGCCATGGCCTCAGGCTTGCCGCGGAGGGAGCGGACATCGTCGACGTCGGAGGCGAGTCCACCCGGCCCGGGGCGGGGCGGGTGGACCGGGACGAGGAGCTCCGCAGGGTGCTCCCGGTCATCTCCGGGCTCGCCGCCGCCGGCGTGCTCGTCAGCGTGGACACCACGCGGGCCGGCGTCGCCGAGCGCGCGCTCGGCGCGGGCGCGCGGATGGTCAACGACGTCAGCGGCGGCCTGGCGGACCCGCGCATGGCCAGGGTGGTGGCCGGCGCAGGGGTGCCCTACGTGGTCATGCACTGGCGCGGGTACAGCCGCGACATGCAGGACCGGGCGGTCTACGGGGACGTGGTCCGCGAGGTCGGCGACGAGCTCCGGCGGCAGGTCGACGCGGTCACCGCGGCCGGGGTCGACGAGTCCGCGATCATCGTGGACCCCGGGATCGGCTTCGCCAAGCTGCCGCAGCACAACTGGGCACTGCTGGCCAGGCTTGGCGAGATCTCCAGGCTGGGCGGCGCGCGCCCGTTCCCGGTGCTGGTCGGAGCGTCGCGGAAGAGCTTCCTGGGCACGCTGCTCCGCGGCGCGGGCGGCGAGCCCCGCCCGGTCGGCGAGCGCGAGGGCGCCACGGTCGCGGTGTCCGCGCTGGCGGCGGCCGCTGGCGCGTGGTGCGTCCGGGTGCACGCCGTCGCGGCGAACGCCGACGCCGTGCGCGTGGCGGCCCGCTGGGCTTCCGCGGGGAGCGGGGGGTGACCGCCGACCGGATCAGCCTGCTCGGCCTGCGCGCGTTCGGGCGGCACGGGGTCGGAGATCACGAGCGGCGCGACGGCCAGGAGTTCGTGGTCGACGCCGTGCTCTGGCTGGACACCCGGCCGGCCGCGGCCGCCGACGACCTGTCGCTGACCGTCGACTACGCCGCGGTCGCCGGCACGCTGGCGGGCATCGTCTCCGGGGAGCCCGTCGCCCTGATCGAGACGCTGGCGGAGCGCCTTGCCGCCGCGTGCCTGCCGGCCCATCCCGCGGTACGCGAGGTTGAGATAACCGTGCACAAGCCGCATGCGCCGCTGATCCAGTCCTTCGGG
Organism: Streptosporangiaceae bacterium; assembly: GCA_030038015.1. Classification (GTDB taxonomy): domain Bacteria; phylum Actinomycetota; class Actinomycetes; order Streptosporangiales; family Streptosporangiaceae; genus JASHPR01. The sequence continues at coordinate 21,395 of JASHPR010000593.1, read as the reverse complement.
GACGTGACCGTCACCATCCGCCGGAGCCGTGGGTGACGGCCCCGGGGCGGCGGCGAAGGGTGGTGCTGGCACTCGGCAGCAACCTGGGCGACCGGCTGGCCAACCTGCAGGGCGGCGTCGATGCCCTGTGCGCCGGGCCTGGCTTCGGCGCCGCCGCGGTCTCGCCGGTCTACGAGACCGCGCCGGCCGGCGGGCCGGACCAGCCGGACTACCTGAACGCCGTGCTCGTCGCGGCGACGGCGCTGCCCGCGCGCACGGTCCTTGACCGCGGCCGCGCGGCAGAGGCAGCCTTGCACCGGGTGCGCGCGCAGCGCTGGGGACCCCGCACCCTCGACGTCGACGTCATCGTCTGCGGGGACGAGGTCAGCGACGACCCCGACCTCACACTGCCGCATCCGCGCGCACACCGGCGCGCCTTCGTGCTCGCTCCCTGGCACGACGTGGACCCGGACGCCGTGATCCCCGGGCACGGCCGGGTGGCCGACCTGCTCGCAGCCGTCGGCACCGGGGGTGTCCGGCTGCGCCCCGACGCCCGGCTGCGGCTTCCGTCATGACCACGGGAGCCGCGGCATGAGCCCGACCCGGCCGTGGGCGCTGCTGGCCGTCGCCGCCGTATGCGCGCTCGCGGCGTGGCTGGTGGCCAGGTCCTCCTTTGCCGACCTGCCCACGCTGCCGTGGAGCGGGGCGCCCGCGCTGCTCGTGCTCGCCGCCGCCGAGGCGCTGAGCGGCCGGAACCTGCGGGCCAGGATCCAGGGCCGCCACGGCGGCAAGCCGCTCGCGCCGATCGCCGTCGCCCGGATGGCCGCCCTGGCGAAGGCCAGCTCCATGGGCGCCGCCGCGTTCGGCGGGATAGCCGCCGGGTTCTTCGTCTATACGGCGGGGCTCCTCAACATGACCGTCCCGCGTGGCGACGCGATCAACGCCGGGATCACGGCCGCGTCGGCGGGCGTCCTGGTTGCCGCCGCCCTGTATCTCGAGCGGTGCTGCCGGGCCCCGTCCCGGCGCGAGGACGATGGCCAGTGAATATGCTGATCACCGCTGTCCGGTACCCGGTAAGGACTCCAGCGACATGAACCCTGAGAACCCAGGCGAGCACCCGGCCAGGCTCCGGGTGGGCGTTGTGGGCGCGGGCCGGGTGGGAACGGCCCTCGCGGTCGCGCTCGGCCGTGCGGGCCACCAGGTCGTCGCGGCCTCCGCGGTGTCCGACGCGTCCGTCCGCCGGGTGACGCGGAACCTGCCCGGTGCCGCGATCATGCAGCCGCCGGACGTGGTCGCGGCGGCCGACCTCGTCCTGCTCGCCGTCCCCGACGACGTGCTGCCCGGGCTGGTCGCCGGCCTGGCCGCGACCGGGGCCGCCTTTGAGGGGCGCCTGGTGGCGCACGTCAGCGGCCGGCACGGCCTCGCCGTGCTCGACCCTGCCGTCCGTGCGGGAGCGCTGCCGCTTGCGCTGCACCCGGTGATGACGTTCACCGGGCGGCCCGACGACATCGACAAGCTGGCCGGGATCAGCTTCGGGGTCACCGCGCCCGGCTCGCTGCGCCCGGTGGCCGAGGCGCTGGTGGTCGAGATCGGCGGCGAGCCCGTCTTCATCGCCGATGAGGAGCGCGATCTCTACCACGCGGCGCTCGCCATCGGCGCCAACTACCTGGTGACGCTGGTGGTGCAGGCCGCCGACCTGCTGCGGGACGCGGGCGTGGCGCAGCCCGCACGGATGCTCGGCCCGCTGCTGTCCGCCGCGCTCGACAACGCCCTGCGCCTCGGTGACGCCGCGCTCACCGGCCCGGTCGCGCGCGGCGACGCCGAGACGGTCGCCAGCCACATCCGGGCGCTGCGGGCCGACGCCCCGGAGATCCTGCCCGCCTACCTCGCGCTGGCCAGGCTGACCGCGGACCGGGCGGTCGCCGCGGGAACCCTCTCCGCACCGGACGCGCAGCGCCTGCTCGGCGTGCTCGGCGGAGCGCCGAGATGAGACACCCTTTGGCAGCCCTTCCGGCGCGACGCGCCGCGAGGGAGGCCGTCAGATGAGCGCCGGCGCGGCCAGGCCCGCCACGGGGCGGCCCGTTCTTGTCAGGACAAAGGCCGGCCTCGCCGCCACCCGGGCCGGCCTGCACGGGCCTGTCGTGCTGGTCCCCACGATGGGTGCGCTGCACCAGGGGCACCGGGCCCTGCTCCGGCTGGCCAGGGAGACCGCCGGCGCCGAGGGAACCGTCGTCGTCTCGGTATTCGTCAACCCGCTCCAGTTCGGGGCCGGCGAGGACTTCGGCAGCTACCCGCGGACCCTGGAACAGGACCTGGCGGTCTGCGCCGAGGAGGGGGCCGCCGTGGTGTTCGTTCCGTCCCCGGACGAGATGTTCCCGTCGCCGCCGCTGGTCCGGGTCGACCCGGGGCCGGTGGGTGAGGTTCTCGAGGGCGGCTCCCGGCCCGGCTTCTTCGCCGGCGTGCTCACGGTGGTGCTGAAGCTCTTCCAGCTCACCAGGCCGGACGTGGCGGTGTTCGGCCAGAAGGACGCGCAGCAGCTCGCGCTGGTCCGGCGGATGACCGCCGACCTCGACCTCGGCGTGGAGATCGCCGCGGTCCCGGTCGTGCGGGATCCCGACGGCCTGGCCATTTCCAGCCGGAACGCCTACCTCTCGCCCGGCGAGCGGGTGACGGCGCTGGCGCTGTCGCGGGCGCTGGAGGCAGGGACGGCGGCCGCATCCGCGGGCCCGGCCGCCGTGCTCGGCGCGGCGCGGGCCGTGCTCGACAGCGCCGCGGGCACCGAGCCGCCCATGGTGCTCGACTACCTGGAGCTGGCGGACCCGGTCACCTTCACCGGGGCCGGCGACGGCTACCAGGGCCAGGCGCTGCTCCTGGTCGCGGCGTGGTGCGGCACGACGCGGCTCATCGACAACGCGCCGGTCGCCCTCGACGGCAAGTCCTGATCGGCGCGAAGGAGTGCCATGCTGCTGACGATCGACGTGGGGAACACCAACACGGTGCTCGGCGTGTTCTGCGGCGAGGAGGTCATCGAGCACTGGCGGATAGCCACCGACCCCGTCCGCACCGCCGACGAGCTCGCGGTGACCCTGCGGGGCCTGCTGGCCCAGAGCACCCAGGTCAAGGACGGGGACATCAGCGGCCTGGCGCTGTGCTCGACGGTCCCTTCGGTGCTGCACGAGATGCGGGAGATGTTCCGGCGCTATTACCGGGACACCCCGGCGGTCATCGTGGAGCCCGGGGTCCGGACGGGCGTCCCGGTGCGGACCGACAACCCCAAGGAGGTCGGCAGCGACCGGATCATGAACGCGCTGGCCGCGGTGCACCTCTACGGCGGCCCCGCGATTGTGGTCGACTTCGGGACCGCCACCAACTTCGACGCGGTCAGCAAGAACGGCGAGTTCATCGGCGGCGCGTTCGCGCCGGGCATCGAGATCTCCGTGGACGCGCTGTCGCGGCGGGCCGCCCAGCTGCTCAAGGTGGAGCTGACCCGCCCGAGCCGGGTGGTTGGCAAGAACACCGTCGAGTCGCTCCAGTCCGGGATCATCTTCGGGTTTGCCGGGCAGGTCGAGGGCATCGCCCGGCGGATGGCGGAGGAGCTTGCGCCCGGCGACCCCGACTCGGTGACGATCATCGCCACCGGCGGGCTCGCGCCGCTGGTCCTCGATGAGGTGGCCGTGATCGACGCTTACGAGCCGTGGCTGACCCTGACCGGCCTGCGGCTTGCCTACGAGCGCAACGTCACCGACGGCTAGGGCGTGTCCCGTAGGGCGTGTCGAGGCGGTCTACGGCGACCAGCTGCCCGGTGAGGGCGAGCGGCTGCATGCTCGCTTCGCAGCGGCCCTGGAGGCGGACCCGTCGCTTGCCGAGCCCGGCCGGGAGGCGATCGAGGCAGCTCACCACTGGTACGGGGCGCGTGACGCGGCCCGCGCGCTGACCAGTGCGTGGCTTGCAGCCGCGCAGACGAGGCAGTCGGCGGCGCACGCGGAACGGCTGGCGCTGCTCGGGCGGATACTCCAGCTGTGGGACCAGGTGCCGGACGCGGCGCAGCGCATCGGCGCCGACCACCCAGGCGTTCTGGAAGAAGCGATCAGCACGGCCGGCCTCGCCGGTGATAATCAGCGCGGACTCGCGTTCGTTAATGCGGTGCTCAAGGAAATTGACGCGGAAGCCGAGCCTGCCAGGGTCGCGCTGATGCTCACCAAGCGCAGCCGGTTCAAGCGGTTCCTTGGCCGCTCTGGGGACACCGAGGATCTCTGCGAGGCCCTGACGCTGGTGCCCGCCGGAGTCTCGGCATCCGTGCGGGCGCAAGTCTTGCTACTCCTCGCACGATTCGGCTATACCGCCAAGCAGCGAGCGTTCGGCGAGGAGGCACTCGAACTCGCCAGGCAGGCCGGTGACACCGTCACCGAGGTGAACGTGCTGCTGACCCTGGCGATCGGCACCGCCGCCCCGGGCTACCAGGCGGCTTCGGGCAGCGCGGAGCTGGGGCTCATCGCCGAGGCACGTGCGCTTGCTGTACGAGCTGGCGACTGGGAGGCGCTGATGCGGGCAGCGATCCTCGAGTCGCATCTGCTGGAAGGCGCGGGCGAGCATGAGCGCGCCGCCGAGGTGGCGCGCCAGGGCATGCGCGATGCGGAAGCAAACGGCCTGGCCCGCGGGAGCGGCACGTTCCTCGCGGGCAACCTGGCCGAACCATTGATCGCGCTCGGCCGCTGGGATGAGGCACTGGAGATGGTCGAGCGCGCTCTTGAGCTTTCTCCGTCTCCGCTGAACCGGAGCGCGCTGCGGATGAGGCAAGTTTCAATCGCTGTCGCCAGGGGGAACATTGAGGCCGCCGCCGAGGCACTGGCGGACGCCGGTCGCGCGCTCTCGGACGCGCAGCACGAGGACCAGTGCCACCTGCCGCTCGCCGAACTGCAGACCGCAACGCGGCTGGCCGCGGACGCGCCGGCCGCCGCCCTAGCCGAGGCGGCAGGGGTGGTTGACCATAACGACCTGTCGCGCGCCGCCCCGCTCTACGCGTGGCCACTGCTTGTCACGCTGGCCCACGCGGGCCTGGCCGCGCTGCGCGGTGCCAAAGGGGGCCAGGAGGAGGCGCTGCGCGATCGCGCCGTCGCTCTGCTGGAGCGGCTGCGGATCACCGCGGAGAAACTGGCCGCGTTCGGGCCGATGCAGCGGGCATACCAGCTGACCTTCACGGCGCAAAGCCAGACGGCATCGCTGCTTCGCGCGCGAACCGGACCGGATGTGTCCTCTTCCGCTCCGCCGACCAGCCCTACGGCCGCTCGCGCCGGATGGGATCCGGCCAGTCCCACGGCCGCTCGCGCCGCGTGGGATGAGACGGCTGCTGCCTGGGAGGGCCTCGGCCAGCCCTATTCGACGGCCATCGCGCTGCTGCGGGCGGCGGAGGCGGCACTGGCGGACGGGAACCGGGAGGACGCCGGGGAGCGGTTGCGCCGCGCCGCGCCGCTGGGCGACCGGCTGGGTGCCAGGCCGCTGGGCGACGAGATCGTCTCGCTCGCCCGGCGCGCACGGATCTCGCTCACGGACGGGACCGCCGAACCCGACCCCGGCCGGCTGGGGCTGACGGATCGCGAGTTCGAGGTGCTCCGCCTGGTCGCCGCCGGACGGAGCAACCGCGAGATCGCGGCCGAGCTGTTCATTTCCGCGAAGACGGCCAGCGTGCACGTATCCAACATCCTCGCAAAGCTCGGCGTCGGGAGCCGCGGCGAAGCCGCCGCCAGGGCATACGGCAGCCGTCTCTTCGACGCGCGCTAACCGTCCTGAACGTCCTGACCTCGGCTAAGGCGCCTAAGCACCGACTCGCGACCTAGAGCGGTCCATGCCGTCGGGGCGGGACCCGCTCGCCCGTGGCCGGGACGCCGGTACGTCCAGGCCCGCTGGGTGATCACGGGCCCCTGGCCAGGCCGGGACCATCCCGGTCCAGTAGACGATGCCGCCGGCGGCCCGCTGGAACGCATCGAGCACTGCGTACGCCGAGGCCGTGAGACGGGCGGAATCCAATGCGTACAGAGCTGGACCGTCTGTGTTCGGACGCGAGTGCAGCCGACCGAAGAGCAGGCCACGCGGAATCGGCGATCCGCTCGCACGTTACGTCCGGGGCCGGATCACGCTCAGTCACTGGGGCTGGTCCGAGGCCAGCGAGCAAGTATCCGCCGTTCGGTATCGCTGACGGCTCCTCGCCGGTCATCAGCCAGGGCACACCGATCAGGTTGATTTGCGAGTTGATGTCGTCCGGGTCTGCCGAGTAGCGCGCGTCGAATGCGCGCATGGTCATGCGGTCACTCGCTTGGCCACTTGCGCCCTGCCGGCGCCCTTGCCGCGGGGTGCGGTGTTGCCGGGGTTGAATCGGGGGCTTCCCCCTGTGGTTTGTGGCTAGCTTGCGCCGGAACACTGGACTTATGCGGCCGGGCCTGATGACAACACGGCAGCGCCAAGTTCTTTGCTCCGGCCAGGATGGCTGCAGGACCGTCTGTACCGAGTTCGAGGGCCTGTACCGAGTTCGAAGGCGGCTTGCCCGCCGGGGTCCGCAACGGCAGTGCAGGGCGCGTGCCGATATCGCACGGTCTGGCATGATCGGCCCGTGACCATGCTGACGGCCGCAAGCCAAGAGCAGCTCGGGCAGCTGCTGCACGCGGCCGGCCTGACTGGCGGCTCATCCGGGCCTGGAAGCTGCCGGGGTCGACGGCCGCCCGGGTCAGCGCCATCGAGGCCGAGGAGCCATCAGGCCGCCGTCGGACTCGGGTGCTGCACCAGTACGGCGCGGCCAGCCTGCAAGCCGATCCGCACATTGCGACTCACGAGTACCGCCTGCTCGATCTGCTGGCGACCGCGGGCCTGCCGGGACCTGCGCGCTGCGATGCGCGCCAGCGGTTTCCAGATCGAGACCCGGGGACTACCGGCGGAACGGCTCGCCGCGGTGCGGGCGGCGTACGACGAGTTCGCCGCAAGTGCTCTTCGCCAGATTGGATGCGCAGCCGGTATGGACTCGCCACAGTGACCCAAGACGACGCAGCTAACCTGGCTGGCAGCCCGCCGCTGCCGGCCTGGCTCGTGCTCGACATGTCACAGGCGATCTCTGGGCCTTACGCCGCGCGCATCCTTGCTGATCTCGGCGCGGATGTAGTGCGGATCGAGGGTCCGCGTACCGACGTGACCGAGCACTTCGGTGTCGTCAGGGACGGCAGATCAGGGATGTTCGCTCAGATGAACGCGGGCAAGCGAAGCGTCGCGGTAGACCTGTCCGTGCCGGGTGCGGCGAAGCTCGTCGCTGACCTCGCCTGTCGCGCCGACGTGCTGATCGAGAACTTCCGCCCTGGCGTCATGGACCGGCTCGGCCTCGGCTATCAGCAGCTGTCGGCAGTCAACCCGGCCCTCATCATGCTGTCGGTGTCCGGTTTCGGACCCGACGGCGCCGACGCCCAGCGACGTGCCCTGGCGCCCGTGATCCACGCCGAGTCCGGGCTCCTCGCCCGGCATGCCGAGCTCGACGGCAGGCAACCTTCCGACCTTCCGCTCGCACTCGCCGACACGCTGAGCGCTCTGCACGCCGTGGTGGCCTTGCTGGCCGCGCTGCACCAGCGGGCAGTAACCGGCATCGGCCAGCACATCGACCTGAGCATGCTGGCGGCAGTGGCCGTCAGCGACGACCATGCGCACGCGCTCCTGGACGCAACCGGTGAGGAATACAGCTCGCGCGGAACGATGTGGCAGGCGCCCGGCGGTCCGCTGCTGATAGCCGCCCCGCCCAAGCATGCCTGGGCAATGCTGTCCCGCCGCGGCCTCGTAGCGGACCCGGCGCCGCCCGGCAGCGATCTGCCTACCAAGGTGCGGCTTCGCCAGCAGGCGATCCAGGACTGGATGAACGGCTTTACCGACAGAGACTGCCTGCTGGCCGAGCTCGAGTCGGCCGGAATCGCGTGGGGCGAGGTTCGCCGCAGCGAGGACGTATTCGCTGGCGGAGCGCATTCGGTCCCGGTTCCAGGCAGCGAGCGCCGGGTGGCCGGCCTGCCCTACAGCTTCTCCGGCGCTCAGCCGTCGGTTCGCCGTCCGGCGCCGCGGCGAGGCCAGCACAACACCGAGGCGCTTGTCGACTGGCTCGGGCTTGACCAGCCTGCAATTGCCGCGCTGACAAGAGCGGGTATCTTGCTGGCGGACTAGCCGGCCCGCATCCCGCCGCCCGCCCGCCCGCCGCCGCCCGCCCGCCGCCGGCGGGCTGAGCGCAAACCCCGGTGCTCGCGCTCGGCCGGGGCCGGTAATCTCTGGCAGGTGGCGGACGACGATCAGGAGAAGCTGCCCGAGCAGATGCAGGTGCGCCGGGCCAAGCTCGACCGGCTGCGCGCAGCCGGCACCGACCCGTACCCGGTCAGCTACCCGCGCACGGCCACGATCGGCGAAATCCGGGCTAAGTATCCGGACCTGGAGCCAGGCGCCGCGACCGGCCAGCGCGTCGGTGTCACCGGCCGGGTGATGCTCAACCGCAACGGCGGGAAGCTGTGCTTCGCGACGATCAGGGACGGCACCGGCGACATCCAGGCCATGATCTCGCTCGACCGGGTCGGTGAGCAGGCGCTCGCCGCCTGGAAGAGCGACGTGGACCTGGGCGACCACATCGGGGTCGAGGGCGAGGTGATCTCGTCGCGATCCGGGGAGCTCTCGGTGCTCGCCGATTCGTTCGCGATCATCTCCAAGGCCCTGCGGCCGCTGCCGGACAAGCGGGCCGGGCTGAGCGACCCAGAGGCGCGGGTGCGGCAGCGCTACGTTGACCTGATCATCAACCCGGCCGCCCGCCAGATGGCGGAGCGGCGCGCGGCCGTCACCAGGTCGCTGCGCGAGGAACTGCACGCCCGCGGCTTCCTCGAGGCGGAGACGCCGGTGCTGCAGGTCCTGCACGGCGGAGCGAACGCCAGGCCGTTCACCACCCGCAGCAACGCCTACGACATCCAGCTGTACCTGCGGATCGCGCTCGAGCTCTACCTGAAGCGGCTGGTGGTCGGGGGTATCGAGAAGGTCTACGAGATCGGCCGGATCTTCCGCAACGAGGGCGCCGACGCGACGCACAACCCCGAGTTCACCATGCTCGAGGCCTACGAGGCCTACGGCGATTACCACACGATCGGCACCCTGACCAGGGAGCTGATCCAGTCGGCCGCCGTCGCCGCGCTGGGCAGCACCGTCGTGCGCCGGCCGGACGGCTCCGAGTACGACATCGGCGGCGAATGGCCCTGGGTGGGCGTGCACGAGGCGGTGTCCCTGGCGCTCGGCGAGGAGATCACCCCCGATACCCCCGAGGAGACGCTGCGCCGGCTGTCCGCCGGGGCCGGCATCCACCAGGACCCGAAGTGGAACCGCGGCCAGGTGCTGTTCGAGCTGTATGAGCGCCTGGTCGAGGCGCGCACCGTGGAGCCGGTCTTCTACCGCGACTTCCCGGTCGAGGTGTCCCCGCTGACGAGGGAGCACCGGTCCGACCCGAGGCTGGCCGAGCGGTGGGACCTGGTCGCGTTCGGCGCGGAGATCGGCACCGGCTACAGCGAGCTGGTGGACCCCGTCCAGGAACGGCAGCGGCTGACCGCGCAGTCGCTGCTGGCCGCGGGCGGGGACCCGGAGGCGATGCAGCTCGACGAGGACTTCCTGCGGGCGCTGGAGTACGGCATGCCGCCGAGCGGCGGCATGGGGATGGGCATCGACCGGCTGCTGATCATGCTCACCGGGGCGAGCATCAGGGAGACGATCCTGTTCCCGACCGTCCGGCCGGAATGACGGGCGGGCCTGGCGCTCGCGCCACGCCCTGCCTGCCTACGCGCCCTCCTTGCTCACCAGCGCGACCCAGTTGCCGTCGGGGTCGGCGACGTAGGCCCGGCGATGCCCGGCGGGATGACTGTACGCCTCGGCCAGGACCGGCGTCCCGGCGGCACGCAGGGCGGCCACCGCGCGGTCGGCCGAGTCGCACTCCACCACGAGCTCCATCGGATGACCGTGCTCCGGTGCCGGCAGCCCTTGCCGCTGCACGGCGTCGCAGCTGCTGAGCGCGATGACGACGTCGCCGATGCGCAGCTCCACGTGCTCGGCCGGCCCGTCCGCTGGGGTCCGGAAGGTCTGCGTGCCGCCGAGCAGGTCGCGGTAGAAGGCGGCCGCGCGCTCGACGTCGGCCGCGTACAGGTTGGGCATCACGGACATGAACGGCATCGTTGCTCCCTTACCTGGCTGGGGCTTGCTGGCTATCCGGCTGGCGCCCGGCGGCGATGTGCCGGGCGAGGGCTTGCAGCGGCTCGCCGCCCTTGCCGTCGAGGATCCTGCGCATCCGCCCGGCCTCCGGGCCGCAGCGCTCGAGGTGCCGGTGCGTGAGGTCCACGCGGGTGGCGTCCGGGCCGGCCGTGGCGCAGGGGTCGCTCAGGCCGGGGCCGCCGCCGAGCACTCCGCCAGCCGCATTGGCCACATCGACCCGTATAGTCACACCTGTCCCGCGTTGTGGCTGTGCCCCGCACGCTCGCGCGCCATGAATGTACCGCCAATAGGGTTATAACCCCACCTATGGTTCATTCATCGGTGTGCCGTCCTGGCGGGCGGCGCGCTCTAGCGTGGGCGTCAGGCGACGATCCGGACGGCTCCCACGTACACGTCCCACATCACCGGCTGGATCTGCACATCCTGGCCGAAGGTGGGCGCGTCCACCATCATGCCGTTGCCGACGTACAGGCCGACGTGGCTGATGTCGGCGAAGAAGAACACCAGGTCACCGGGCTCGAGCTGGCTGCGGGAGATGTGCTCGCCCTCGTTCCACTGGTCGCCGGTGAAGTGCTCGAGGCTGATCCCGACCTGGGCGTAGGCCCACATCACCAGGCCGGAGCAGTCGAAGTCGTCGGGCCCGGCACCGCCCCAGACGTAAGGGTCGCCGATCCTGGTCAGCGCGAACCTGAGGGCCTGCTCGCCGAGCGTGTCACCGGAGACCTGGATATTGGGGTAGCTCCCGGTCTGCTGGAAGATCGCCAGGGCCTGGCTGAACGCCGCGCTGTTCAGCACGTTCTCCTTGGCCTGGATCTGGCTTACCTTCGCGTTCATCGCCGCGGCCAGCTCGGCTGCCTGGCTTGCCTCCTGGGTCGCGGTCTGCTTGGCCCGGTTGGCGGCGTCCTCGGCAGACTGCAGCAGGCTCATCGTGCCGCCCTGCTGGTGCTGCAGCTGCAGCATGATCGACGCTCGGTTCAGGAACAGCTGCGGGTTCGGGGTCTGCAGCAGCTCGATGGTCGGGTTCAGGGCGCCCATCATGTAGCCCTCGGCGGCGATCTGGCCCACCTGCGTCTGCCCGGCGCCGAGCGCCTGCTCGTCACGCTGTGCCGTCTGCCTCGCGATCGCGGCCTCGGCGCGTGCCTCGGTCAGCTGGATCTTGAGCGCGTCGTACTGCTGGCTCAGCACGTCGATCTGGTTGGAGAGCGCGTTCGCCTCGGCCACGAGCTGGTTCAGGCTCTTGGGCGTGCTTACCTGGTCGGCACTGCCGATCCCGCTGGGGAGCGCGAAGCTGACCAGCGTGGCCGCGCTGGCGAGAACGCCGACCCTAGCCCACACCCGCCGTGCGCTCGCGCGGGCACGAACACCCCGTGAATTCGTCTTGCCGGATCTGCGATATGGCAAGAACTCCACGTGGAGTCTCCTCTCCTAGGCCGCCTACCGGGTTAGCTGACGGGTTCGGGCCGGAGCAGCCCTACGGCCGACGCGATCTGCCAGAGCAAACCGCGGCCGGCCGATTCACCCCGGGGAGGATGGGTCCCCGGCTCCCCGGAACACGTTTCCGCGCGCCAGGAACTCGGCGGGTCGTGCGGCGCATCCAGGCAGGCTGTGCCGCAACTCGGTGACAGCGATGCAGGTTAATCTAGGTGGGCGTGGCGCACACGTGAAACGACCAAATTCTTACGCGCCAAACACGCGGCAATGCACCCCCCCAAGGGAGATCCGCCCCTGCCACGCCGTCGCTCAGGCATGCGGAAGCCGGTGCACGGTACGCTATGCAGGCACCTGTGATCAAGCCGTGATTGGCACGAACAATGCGCATGTCCTGGACGCCAGCACAATGCGTACTTGTCCGATAACATTACGTGGCCAGGCGAATTGGCGTGGCGTGGTCACGTTTACGATGCTGCATGGCTCACCGATGACGGCAGGCAACCGAAGGCGCGGGGATGGATTACAAGGTCAGGCAGGCTCGTACCGGCGATGTTCGTGCGATCCGCCGGCTGGTGGACGCCAATGTGGCGTCCGGGCGGCTGCTGGACAAGGCGACCGTCACGCTGTACGAGGACATCCAGGAGTTCGTCGTCGCCGACCGGGTCGGCGACGGCCAGGTGATCGGCTGCGGCGCGCTGCACGTCATGTGGGAGGACCTGGCGGAGATCCGCACGCTCGCCGTGGACGAGACCTGCCAGGGCGAGGGGATCGGGAACGTGATCGTCGAGGCGCTCCTCGCCCGGGCACGTGAGCTTGCCGTCGGCCGCGTCTTCGTGCTGACCTTCGCCGTGAAGTTCTTCGGCCGGCTCGGCTTCGAGGAGATCAGCGGCGAGGCCGCCGCCCCCGAGGTCTATGCCGAGCTCCTCCGCTCTTACGACGAGGGCGTCGCCGAATTCCTCGACCTCGACCGGGTGAAGCCGAACACCCTGGGCAACACCCGGATGCTGCTCAGGTTCTGACGGCCGCCGCGCTCAGAGCAGCCTGAGCTGCCGGGCGCCATCGCGGGCAGGCGCGTTCCGCCGCCGCGCAGGCTCTGACCGGTCGAGCAGGGCCGGATCGATCGCGGCCAGGAACGGCGACGGGCCGGCCTCGCGGGTGCTGCCGCGCCATCTCCGCCGGCTCGCGCAGGTCAGGTACAGCCGTGACCGCGCCCTGGTCATCCCGACGAATAGCAGCCTGCGCTCTTCGGCCGCGTCCGCGTCGGTCATCGCACCGCTCCCCGGCAGGCGCAGCGGCAGGAGGCCTTTCTCACAGCCGGCCAGGAACACAACTTCGAACTCCAGGCCCTTGGCGGCGTGCAGGGTCAGCAGCGTGACCGCGTCCGCCCTGGGGTCGAGCGCGTCGGCCTCGGCGCCCAGCGAGATCTCGGTGAGGAAACGCTCCAGGTCGCTGCCGCACTGGCGGGCGAGCGGGGCGAGGACCTCGCCCGCCGCGCGCACGTCAACCGCTCCCGCGGGGTCCGCAGCCCGCTCCGCAAGCGTGCGCACCGCGCGGCGCAGCCTGTCCGCGACCGCGGCGCTGCCCGCGGCGGTGGCCCTGTCCGCGGCGGCACCGGCGCCCCCGCTCGCCAGCCGCATCTCCCTGACGATGCCGGGCACGCCGGTCCGCCGTTCGAGCAGGTCGTGCGAGCTCTTCTGGAACGGCAGGCCAGCGCGCGTCAGGGCCTGGCCGATCGGCTCCGCCTGGGCGTCGGCCCGGTAGAGGACGGCGATGTCGGACAGGCCGAGACCCTCGTGGCCGGGCTCCCCGGCGCGGCCGGTGTCCAGTGCGTGGAAGGACGCCCCGCCGAGCAGCCGCTCGGCTTCGCGGGCGATCCAGCCGGCCTCGCCGCGCTCGTCGGCCGCTTCGTGAAAGCCGATTAACGCCGCTGCAGCCGGTGCCCGCCGCGCGGCGGGCCGCAGAGCCCGCCCGGGCACCAGCGAGGCGGGCGCTATGACCTGGAGGCCGCCGCCGACGATGGCAGGGCTCGATCGGTAGTTCCGGGTCAGCTGCCGGGTAACCGCGCCCGGGTAATCGCTGCCGAAACGGAGGAACAGGCCCACGTCGGCGCCCCGGAAGCCGTAGATCGCCTGGTCTGGATCACCGATCACGGTCAGCCCGCGCCCGTCGCCGGCCAGCAGCCGCAGCAGGCGGTGCTGGGCGGCATCGATGTCCTGGTACTCATCGACACTGATCAGCGGCCAGCGTTCGCGCAGCGACCCGGCGAGCGCAGGCTCCGCGGTCAGCAGCGCCACCGGCAGCTCGATGAGGCCGTCGAAGTCGACCAGGTCACGGGACGCGAGCGCCTTGACCAGCTTCTCCCTGGTGACCGGGTCGCCGGCTGCCTCGGCGAGCAGCCGCCTGCCTTCCCTGGCCGAGCCCGCGAGTTCGGCGGCGACCTCGAGCCGTTCCGCGTCGTCGGCGATGCGGAAGCCGGCGGACAGGCCCGCCGCCTCGTGGTGCTCCCGGAGGATCATCAGGCCGAGCCCGTGGAAAGTGGTGACCGTGACGGCCGGCCGCCCGGCCGGGCCGGCCGCGGCGGGTTCCCCGGCGCTCAGGTGCACCGCGGCCGGGAGCACGGCGGCCAGCCTGGTGCGCATCTCCGCGGCGGCACGCCGGGTGAATGTGATCGCCAGATGGGACCGCGGCGCGCCCGGCGAGCCAGCGATCTGGCGCGCGATCCGGTCGGCCAGCGTGCGCGTCTTGCCGGTTCCCGGTCCGGCGATGATCATCAGCGGGCTGCCAGCCCTGGCCGCCGCCAGCTGATCCGGGTCGGGGTCACGGCCTGGGCGGTCATCCGAGAGGCGCCGCGGCTGCCCGGCCCCTCTCCGCTTCCGCACGCCGGAAGATGCGGCATGCGGGGGCCACTCGCCGGAAGATCCGGCATGCGGCGGCCTCTCGCCGGAAGATGCGGCATGCGGGGGCCTCTCGGCGGAAGATGCCGCATGCGGCGGCGCAGCGGGAAGCTCTGCGTGCTTTCCCGGCCGCCTTCCCTGCGCTGTGGCCGGGCCGGCCAGGTCGAAGAGCGCGTCGGCGCCATCCAGCTCCCCCGGGCCGAACAACGAGATGATCCCGTACTCACCGTCGTACCCGGCCTCGCGCCGTACCTCGCCACGGCGCAGCCGGGCCACGGCCTCCGCCAGGAGGCTGCCGCCCGCCCGGCGCAGGTCGTCCGCGCCCGCCTCGGTGAGGATGCCGATCTCGGGGCCGAGCTCAGCCACGAGCCTGCTGACTTCGTGACTGACTTTCTTGCTCTTCGGCCCGGTGGCCATTATTTCCCCGATTATCTGCGGCAGTTGAACCAAGTTCCGGAATCCGGGCGCGCCGGGCGGCCGATAGCCGGCGGGCCTGTCGGCGAGCTCAGTGACCCGATGCAGCACTCCGATGGTGAGCGGCTTGCCGCACTCCGGGCAGGCTCCTTCGTGCTCGCTGCTCTGCGCGGGCTCAAAGCGCACGCCGCATTTCCGGTGACCGTCGAGGTGGTACTTGCCTTCTTCTGGATAGAACTCGATCGTGCCCGCCAGGCCGTCGCCGGTGCGCAGGGCGCCGGCCATCGCGAAGTAATCCAGCGCGGTGCTGAAGGTAGTGGCCTCGCGCCCCAGCATAGGCGGTGAATGCGCGTCCGAGTTGCTCACCAGCCGATAGCCATCGAGCGACGAGCACCTCCAGTTCATGGGCGGATCTGACGACAAACCGGTCTCGATCGCGAATACTTCGCCTGCCAGATCCCCGTAGCACTCCGCCACGAGATCGAAGCCTGATTTAGATCCCAGCACCGCAAACCAGGGCGTCCACGCGTGCGCAGGAACCAGGTAGCAGCCCGGCCCGCCGTCGAGCGCGATCTCGAGAAGATGGCGCGAGTCCAGGCCGAGGATCGGCCGCCCGTCCGACGCCAGGTTGCCGATCTTCGATAGAGCCCGGGTGATGCGGTCTGCCGCCTCGAATGTCGGGGCGTAGAGCAGATGGTGGACTTTCCTCGTCCGGTCTCCGCCCCGGTAGATCGTCGATATCTCTGCGGAAAGCATGAACCGCACGTCGCCGGCGCAGCTGGGAGACGAGGCCCTCCGCAGCCGGCCCTCGGCCTCCTGGCTGAGCCTGAACAGGCCCGGCTCGGCCGGGACCAGCGATTCCCTCAGTTCCTCGGCCCATCCTGGGTGCGTGAAGTCGCCCGTTCCCACGACGGTGATCCCCTTACGCCGCGCCCACCAGGCCAGATGCTCCAGATCACAGTCCCTGCTGCAAGCGCGGGAGAACCTGGAGTGAATGTGCAGGTCAGCGTGGAACATACCGTTGTCGTCCGCTTCTCCCGTTATTGCCTGCCCGCGTGGCCGTTCCGATACTGCCACTGCGTGCCGACAGGACGGGGCGGTTGCGGCGGGGCCGCCGCAGTTTTCGCGATTTACCCGAGCCGGGGCCCGGGGTCGGCGGCCAGTTCCCCCGCGCGGTCGGCCAGAATGCAATGAGGGAGCTGTGCGTCGGCCCGCGTCATGGGCAGGCGCCGCCAGCTCGCCCGGAGCGTGGCTAGCCCTGGGCGTAACAGGTAGGGAGGTGAGCCTGATGCTGAGCGACCTGACCGTGCTTACGCCGCCCCTTCTCATGTGCGCCGCATTCCTCATCGCCGTTGCCGCCTTCCTGCGTCATGAGATGGGGCCCCGTAGGCGTCGCGATCGCGATGAGTCTGGCGATATTTCCCGTGACAGCGGGATTCCGGATAGCGCGCGCAGCCAAGCGACTGCGCACTCTGATGATGCCGGCACATCTCGCGCCGATTGACTGCGTGCGCGCCCAGGCTGATTACGGAGAGTTACGACCATCTTCCAGATTGCCGCCATGCACTCGCGATGCGGCAACTCATGGCACGAATCCTTGTAGCCCGAATTGGCAGAAGCAAGAGTTCTGGTATATGTTTTAGCGACTCCCTAATAGCTTGCTCAGCAGAAAGGCTGGCTCCCCATGGCGCAGAAGGTTCAAGTACTGCTCGTCGACGATCTGGATGGGGGGGAGGCGACCGAGACGGTGTCGTTCAGCCTCGACGGCACCGCCTACGAGATCGACCTGAGTTCGGATAACGCGAGCAAGCTCCGCAAGGATTTTCAGGCGTACATCGACCACGCACGCAAGGGCGGCGGAGGTGGCAGGCGCCGCCGTGCCAGAACTGGCCCTGGCCGTGAGCGCAGCGCTGAGATCAGGGCCTGGGCCAGGCAACGTGGGCACAAGGTGAGTGAGCGTGGCCGCATTCCGGCAACGATCATCTCCGAGTACGAGGCATCACATT
The DNA here is from genome assembly GCA_030038015.1 of Streptosporangiaceae bacterium. Taxonomy (GTDB): domain Bacteria; phylum Actinomycetota; class Actinomycetes; order Streptosporangiales; family Streptosporangiaceae; genus JASHPR01. The sequence continues at coordinate 4,426 of JASHPR010000593.1, read as the reverse complement.
AGGAAGGGGGACTGCTCGGCGAACATATGTCGCTTACGGCGTCACCTCCCTCGGCGTCCGCCGTCAACCGGCGCGTCAGCCAGCCGCGGTTTAGCCCACCGGGATCGGCCGGTGATCTGCGGGGCAAACCCGGAATCGGGTAAGCGCAGTAGTCGTTCGCATGGGACATGTCACGGCGGTTCTGGCGGTGGGCGGGCCGGCGCCCAGCCGCCGCCGCCGGACGGTATCGAGGGTGATCTGACCGGCCCCCGCCGGGACGGCATCAGGGCTGGTCTGCCCGGCCCGCCGGGACGGCATCAGGGCTGGTCTGGCCCGCCCGGCACCGCGCCATGTGCGGCCAGGGCCTGAAGCTGGCGCCGCCCGCAGGAGCCGCTCCAGGCGGCTGGCGGCGCCGCGTTCGCTCGCGGCGTAGCGGGGAACACTGCCCCCCTGGCCTGGGTTTTATGGGATGAACCGCCTGCCGCCGGGGAACGTTTTACACCTGTGACACATCGCACGCAAGGCGTCGCCCGGCGCACCGGCTACGATGCGGAGGAAGGGGCAGCATTTTGTGCGCCTCCCCCTACCGCCCTGTGAGGGAGCGACGAGATGTTCGAGAGGTTTACCGACCGGGCGCGCCGGGTTGTGGTCCTGGCCCAAGAAGAAGCCAGGATGCTGAATCACAACTACATCGGCACGGAGCATATCCTGCTCGGCCTCATTCATGAGGGCGAGGGCGTTGCTGCGAAGGCGCTCGAGTCGCTTGGGATCAGCCTGGAGGCTGTGCGCCAGCAGGTCGAGGAGATCATCGGCCAGGGGCAGCAGGCACCGTCCGGGCACATCCCGTTCACTCCCCGGGCCAAGAAGGTACTCGAGCTGTCGCTGCGCGAGGCGCTGCAGCTGGGTCACAACTACATCGGCACCGAGCACATCCTGCTCGGTCTGATCCGCGAGGGCGAGGGCGTGGCCGCCCAGGTGCTTGTCCGGCTTGGCGCGGACCTGAACCGGGTGCGGCAGCAGGTCATCCAGCTGCTGCACGGCTACCAGGGCAAGGAGCCCGCCGCAGCGGGCGCGCCGTCGGAGTCGGCACCTTCCACCTCGCTGGTCCTGGATCAGTTCGGCCGGAACCTGACCGCCGCGGCCCGGGAGGGCAAGCTCGACCCGGTGATCGGCCGGGAGAAAGAGATCGAGCGCGTGATGCAGGTGCTCTCCCGGCGCACCAAGAACAACCCCGTGCTTGTCGGCGAGCCTGGGGTGGGCAAGACGGCGGTCGTCGAGGGGCTCGCTCAGAAGATCGTCAAGAGCGAGGTGCCCGAGACCATCAAGGACAAGCAGCTCTACACCCTCGACCTGGGCGCGCTGGTCGCGGGCTCCCGGTACCGGGGCGACTTCGAGGAGCGGCTGAAGAAGGTCCTGAAGGAGATCCGCACCCGCGGCGACATCATCCTGTTCATCGACGAGATCCACACCCTGGTCGGCGCGGGCGCCGCGGAGGGCGCGATCGACGCCGCCTCGATCCTGAAGCCGATGCTGGCCCGGGGCGAGCTGCAGACCATCGGCGCGACCACGCTCGATGAGTACCGCAAGCACCTGGAGAAGGACGCGGCGCTCGAGCGCAGGTTCCAGCCCATCCAGGTGGCCGAGCCAACGATCTCGCACACGATCGAGATCCTCAAGGGGCTGCGCGACCGGTATGAGGCGCACCACCGGGTGTCGATCACCGACGACGCCCTGGTCGCGGCCGCCCAGCTGGCTGATCGCTACATCAGCGACAGGTTCCTGCCGGACAAGGCGATCGACCTGATCGACGAGGCCGGGTCCCGGATGCGGATCCGGCGGATGACCGCACCGCCCGACCTGCGCGAGTTCGACGAGAAGATCGCCGACGTGCGGCGCGAGAAGGAGTCGGCCATCGACTCCCAGGACTTCGAGAAGGCGGCCGCGCTCCGCGACACGGAGAAGCAGCTGATCGACAAGAAGGATACAAGGGAGAAGGAGTGGAAGGCCGGCGACATGGACGCCGTCGCCGAGGTGAACGAGGAGCTGATCGCGGAGGTGCTCGCGACGGCGACCGGCATCCCGGTGTTCAAGCTCACCGAGGAGGAGTCGCAGCGGCTGCTGCGCATGGAAGATGAGCTGCACCGGCGGGTGATCGGCCAGAACGAGGCGATCAAGTCGCTGTCGCAGGCGATCAGGCGGACGCGGGCAGGCCTCAAGGACCCGAAGCGTCCCGGCGGGTCGTTCATCTTCGCCGGGCCCTCCGGGGTGGGCAAGACCGAGCTCTCCAAGACGCTCGCCGAGTTCCTGTTCGGCGACGAGGACTCGCTGATCCAGCTGGACATGAGCGAGTACATGGAGAAGCACACGGTGTCCAGGCTGTTCGGGTCCCCGCCCGGCTACGTGGGCTACGAGGAAGGCGGCCAGCTCACCGAGAAGGTGCGCCGCAGGCCGTTCTCCGTGGTGCTGTTCGACGAGATCGAGAAGGCGCACCCGGACATCTTCAACTCGCTGCTGCAGATCCTGGAGGATGGGCGCCTCACCGACGCCCAGGGCCGGGTCGTGGACTTCAAGAACACGGTCATCATCATGACCACCAACCTGGGCACCAGGGACATCTCCAAGGGCGTCTCGGTCGGCTTCGGCACCGCAGGCCAGTCCCGCGGGTCGTATGACCGGATGAAGGCCAAGGTCCAGGACGAACTGAAGACGCACTTCCGGCCGGAGTTCCTGAACCGCGTGGATGACACCATCGTCTTCCATCAGCTCAGCCAGGATGAGATCTTCAGCATCGTGGACCTGATGATCGCCAAGGTGGATGACCGGCTCAAGGACCGCGACATGGGGATCGAGATGAAGCCGGCTGCCAAGGCGCTGCTGTCGGCCCGGGGCTACGACCCGGTGCTGGGCGCCAGGCCGCTGCGCCGGACGATCCAGCGGGAGATCGAGGACACCCTGTCGGAGAAGATCCTGTTCGGCGAGGTGAAGGCGGGCCAGATCGTCATCGTCGATGCCGACGGCACGGGGGCAGAGGCGCAGTTCATCTTCAAGGGTGAGCCCAAGCCCGATGCCGTGCCCGACCTGCCCCCGGCCGAGATCGAGAGCAGGCCCGCCGCCAGCGGGGTCAGCAGCAGCGGCCCGGCGGGCGGCACCGAAGGAAGGCTGAGCGCCGAGTAACCGGCAGGCCGCCAGATCGGCGATCCCGCGCCCGGTCACCCGACACGGTGACCGGGCGCGGGCGTGTCCGGGGGCGGATGCGCCGGCCCCGGGTGGCCCGGCAGCGCGTACATCTGCTGCCCCAGGGCGGTGGCCAGGCCGTCGGCGACCAGCGCGCGCAGCGCCCGCGCCCGCTGCGCCGCATCGGGCCAGACGGCATCCAGGCTGGCCGCCGGGACCGGGCCGGCCGACTGCCGCAGAACGCCGAGCAGCCGCCCGCGGCACTCGCGGTCAGTGCCCAGGTAGCGCTGGGAGGCCGGGCGCGCCGGTGCCGCGGGGCTCCCGGCGCGCCGCCATGCACACCGGCTCGCGACCGGGCAGCCCGCGCAGTCCGGCCTGGCGGCTGTGCAGACGAGCGCCCCCAGCTCCATCACGGCCACCGACCAGCGCGCCGCCCGCGCTGGCGACGCGGGAAGCAGCGACTCGGCCAGCTCGATCTCGGCCGCCGTCGTGCTGCGGGGCGGCAGCTCGGTCCCCCGCACCAGCCGGGCGAGGACCCGGCGCACGTTCGTGTCCAGGACCGCGTGCCGCTGCCCGAAGGCGAAGCTCGCCACCGCGGCGGCGGTGTAGCTGCCCACCCCGGGGAGGCCGCGCAGCACCTGAACGGAGTCGGGGACCTCGCCGCCGTGGCGTTCGGTCAGGATCCGGGCGGTGGCGTGCAGCCAGAGGGCCCGGCGCGGGTAGCCAAGCCGCCCCCATTGCCTCACGGCGTCGCCGGGGGACGCGGCGGCGAGCGAGGGCGGGCCCGGCCAGCGAGCCAGCCACCGCTCGTGCGCGGGCAGCACGCGCGACACCGGCGTCTGCTGCAGCATGATCTCGCTCACCAGCACCGACCAGGCCGACGCGCCAGGGCGGCGCCACGGCAGGTCGCGGGCGTGCCGGGCGTACCAGCCCAGCAGCGGCGCCGCGTACCCGTTCGTCATGGTGGATCCGATCCTTGCACGCCGGGCCGCCCGGCGGGTCGGCGCCGCGGCCGGCCCGCACTCTTGCATACTCAGCGTTATGGGAATGAGTACTCTTCGTAATCAACCGGGCGGGCGCGAGCTGCCCGCGATGACTTACTGGAGGCGCCGGTTCCTGGCGCTCACCGTGGGCCTGGGCGTTCTCTCCCTGATCGTCTGGGCGTTTTCCGGGGCTCTGGGGGCAAGCGGGGCGGGCGGCGCCGCGGCGGCCGGAGCCGCCCATGCCTCGCGCGGGCACGGCGCCAGGGCGAGGGGATCGGCACCCGCCGGCC
>JASHPR010000592.1 GCA_030038015.1 Streptosporangiaceae bacterium | reverse complement strand
TTCTTCTGGCCGTTGATGGTGAACCGGATCCGGCGGACCGGGACTTCTCCGGTCTCGTCGCCGAGGTCGTCGTAAACGACAGTCATCGCTCAGGCCGCCCTCTCCTCAGCTGGCGCTGGCTCGGCGCGGCGCAGGATGCGCGTGACGAACGTGCGCACCATGTGCCGTTTGTACTCGGCGCTGCCGCGGTGATCGGTTCGCGGCCGCGACGCTTCGGCGGCCAGGTCGGCGGCCCGGCCGATGCTCCCTGCGGTCAGCGCCCCGCCGAGCAGCGCTTCGGCGGCCGCCGTCGCGGCGATCGTGGACCCGCCAACCCCGGTCAGCGCGATCCCGGCTCTGGTCACGTTCTCACCGGTCATCTCCAGGGCGACCGCCACCCCGACGGTGGCGAAGTCACCCACGCGCCGCTCGAGCTTCAGGTAGCCGCCGGCCCTCGTGCCCCTGGCCGCCGGGATCACGGCCTCGACGGCGATCTCGTCCGGCTCGAGCACGTTCTGGAACGGGCCGGTGACGAAGTCGGCGATCGGTATCGTGCGCCTGCCGCCCGGCCCGGCGGCCACGACCGAGCCGCCCAGCGCCATCACCACCGACGCCCAGTCACCCTGGGGATCGGCGTGGCAGAGCGAGCCGACCAGCGTGCCCCGGCTCCGCACGATGGGGTCGGCGATCAGCGGCGCGGCCGCGGCCATCGTGGGCTGCGAGCTCTTGAGCAGCGCCGAGCGCTCCAGGTCGGCGTGCCGGCAGAGCGCCCCCACGTGCAGGGTGCCGTCGGGGCCGGCCCGGTGGTAGTCCAGGCCGGGCACGTTGTTGATGTCCACCACCAGTTCCGGCGAGGCGAAGCGCAGCTTCATCAGCGGGACCAGGCTCTGGCCGCCGGCCAGCACCTTCGCGTCGTCCCCGCCGCCCCGCAGCAAGCTGATCGCCTCGTCGAGGGAACGTGGTGCCTCGTAGCGGAACCGAGACGGATACATGGGAACCCTCCAGTGGGCCGCTGGTCAGCCCTGGTCGCCCGGGCCTGGTTCGGGGCGCTGCCCCTGCGGTGCTGGCCCGCGACGGCCGCCAGCAGCCCGCGGCGCGGACTCGGGGTCGGGCACGGCGACCGGCAGCGATTCGTAATCGGGGTCCGGCCGCGGCTCCTGGTGCGGCGGCCACGGGCCGGCCACGGGCTGTCCCGCGATCTTGAGGTAGTCGATCAGCTCGGGCCAGGCCCACACGGTCGGGCTCTTGCCGGTCTTGGGCGCGTGCTCGATCAGTTCGTACAGCCTCGGGTTGCCCTGGCTGTGCCCGCTGGACTCTATCCGCATGCAGACTCCTGACCTGCGCTGGTCATATGTGTACCGTCAGTTCTGGGTGCGAACCATTGCCATCATCTGCCGCGCCGGAAGGCCGCCGCAAGGCATGAATAAGTGCTTGCTTAATACTCGTTAACCTCCGGCATCGGCCAGTCAGCTCCAGATCGTCACGTACACCGGCGGGCGGAAGCGCGACGGCGGCACCCCGGTGGCGGGCGCGCGCATCAGGTGCATGGCCTCGGGAGTGGTCAGGAACCGCCGCAGGGCGCTGGCGACCGTGCTCCGGCTCTGCCGCTCGAGCAGGGTGGCGTGCCAGCAGCAGGCCACCGGCGTTCCCGGCACCTCGGCCAGGGACAGCTCCCCCCGGCGCAGCTGCTGCGCGACGAGATGCTCGACGGCGGGCGCTACGCCGGCCCCGTCGGCGGCGGCCGCCCAAGCCGCCGTCTGGTTGGGGAACACCCCGATCCGGCTGTCCGGTATGTGCAGCGCGGCCAGCAGCCGGCCGGTGTCGCTGTCCGGGTCGGTCCCGGCCGGATCCACCAGCCACCGCCACTGGCTGGCGCTGCCCTTCAGCCTGGACTCCCCGGCCGTGACCACGACCAGCCGGTACCGGAAGATCGGCTCGCTCACCACGGGCAGTGCTGGATCGGGCGTGACCCCCTGGCCGATCGCGATGTCCGCCAGCCGGTTGGCGACGAGCACCGCCATCTCGTTGGTGACGGCGACCCCGGCCGACACCTCGACCTCGCCGGCGAAGCGCCGCGTGAACGCCTCCATCAGCGGGCTGATCACGAACTCGGCGAGCGTCGACGTCGCCACCACCCGCAGCTGCTCCGGGGCGCCCTGCGCGGCGCGGACCGCGGCGTGGGCCTCGGCGCCGAGCACCACGATCTGCGAGGCGGTGGCCAGCAGCCGGCTGCCCCCCGGGGTCAGCGTCATGCCGGTCGGCCCACGGCTGACCAGCTGGTCACCTAGGTGCAGCCGGAGCGCGGACAGCGCCTGCGACACGGCCGACTCGCTGACGCCGAGCGCGCTCGCCGCGGCGGTCACCGAGCCGAGCCTGGCCACCAGGACGAAAGCGTTGAGCTGGGTGAGGGTCATATTGCTTTCAGTATCACGCAATTTCACGGCGGCACGGACACAGAGCCGTGCTGCCGCGGGCCGCCCCAGGCACCCTGCGGGGCGCCGCCGCCGTCGTGCCAGGTGCCCCGGCGGCCGCCCGC
>JASHPR010000591.1 GCA_030038015.1 Streptosporangiaceae bacterium | reverse complement strand
GACCCGGGGCCGGTTCCTGGAGTTCTGCCGCTACCTGCGCTCCCTCTACCCGCCGCAGGTGCGGATCGCGATCGTCTGCGACAACTTCTCACCCCACCTGACCACCGCCAGCGATGGCCGGGTCGGGGTGTGGGCGGCGGCGAACAACACCGAGATCGCCTATACGCCGACGAATTCGTCCTGGTTAAACCGGGTGGTGCGACACGAGGTCGCATGAGTGAGTGGAACTCGTCGAAGGAGGATCGATTGATGTCGATGACGTAGTACCCGGTCCAGTGCGTGCGGACTGTCCCCGCCCTGGCGTGCGCCGCGGGTAACCGGGGGGTGCGAAGCCCGGGGAAGTGCCCAAGGGCCCCCGTTCCGCCTGGGGGTCACAGGCTGGGGAAGGCCGGACGGGTGAACGTGAGTGAATCCTCGATGACGCCTCGTCATTAACACTCCTGCTGGCGGGATGCGGCAAGCGGGAGAACAGGGGCCGGCCGCTGGAAGGCGGCAGGTGCCGGCCGGGCGGACTTGGCCGGCCGGGAGCGCACCACCGTCCCCCGGGGTACAGAGGGCACCCACCCCGGCCGTATCTCATGCATGCGGAACGTGACAACCCCGACGGGGTCCGGCAGCCCGGTGGCTGCCGGTAGGCCGACCGTGAGGGAGGCGCAATCCCCCGGCGGGCGCAGGAAGACCCGAGAAGCGAATGCCGGTGGCCGAAAGGCAGCAGGAAACCGGGCAGCACAGGCTGGCTCCTCCGCCAGCGGTGCCCGCATAACTGGCCGGATAGGGCGGTTGCCCGGCCTGAAAGGGCGCTGACGCGGGTCTGGTGAGCCTGCGAGGACAGGCGAGTCGTAACGCCGGAACCGAAGGGCAAGTTGGGCGCGATGACGGGTTATAGCTTCTCCACCCTGGTATGGGATGGCAGCGCCTGGGTCACCCTGGTGGTGGCTGAGGTGCGGGTGGCGGCCCACAGAGCGAACGGACCGGAGGGCGAGCTGGCGGGCTGGGACCAGGTGGACTGGGGCCAGGCCGAGCAGAACGTACGGCGGCTGCGGCAGCGGATCTTCGCGGCATCGCAGGCCGGGGACCTGAAGAAGGTCCGCAACCTGCAGAAGCTGATGCTCCGGTCCCGCAGCAACGCGCTGGTGAGCGTGCGGCGGGTCACAGAGATCAACGCTGGCCGCAAGACGGCCGGGGTGGACGGGCGCACCGTGACCGGCAGCCAGGACAAAGCCGATATGGCGGCCTGGCTGCAGCACGGCGCGACCGCGTGGACGCCCCTGCCAGTCAGGCGGGTGTATGTGCCCAAGAGCAACGGGCGCCGCCGACCGCTCGGCATTCCCGTGATCGCCGACCGGGCCCTGCAGGCCCTGGCGGTGAACGCACTGGAACCCGAGTGGGAGGCCCGGTTCGAGCCGAAGTCCTACGGCTTCCGGCCGGGCCGAGGCTGCCATGACGCGATCGTGGCCATCCACACCACCGCATCCCGCCAGGATGCCAGGAGGCTGTGGGTGCTCGACGCCGACTTGGAGGCGGCATTCGACCGGCTCAGCCACCAGCACATCCTCAGCTCGCTGGGGTCGTTCCCCGCCCGGGAACTGGTCCGCCAGTGGCTGAGGGCAGGTGTGCTCGAAGACGGTCGGCTCACCCCGACCGGGGAGGGAACTCCCCAAGGCGGTGTGATCAGCCCCGCGCTGATGAATGTGGCATTGCACGGCATGGAACAGGCCGCCGGGGTCCGGTACTGGGAGGGCGGCACCTTGCGGGCCGTCCCTGGTTCCCCGGTCCTGGTCAGGTATGCCGACGACCTCGCCGTCTTGTGCGCATCCCGCGCCCAGGCCGAGCAGGTCAAGGCGCGGCTTGCCGAGTGGCTGCGGCCCCGGGGTCTTGCCTTCAACGAGGCCAAGACAAAGATCGTGCACCTGAGCGAGGGGTTCGATTTCCTCGGGTTCAACATCCGCCGCTACCCGAACGGCAAGCTGCTGACCAAGCCGAGCAAGGATGCGCTGCGCCAGATCCGGAGGCGGTTGTCCGCCGAGATGAAGGCTCTGCGAGGGGCCAACGCCGACGCGGTGACCACCAGGCTCAACCCGATCATCACCGGGTGGGCCGCCTACTACCGGATCGGGGTGTCCAAGCACGCCTATAACGCGCTGGACGCCCACCTGTGGAGGCTGGCCTGGAAATGGGCCAGGTTCTCTCACCCGAACAAGCTGAAACGCTGGGTCATGACCCGGTACTTCGGCATGTTCAACCCGTCCAGGCAGGACAAGTGGGTCTTCGGCAGCCGGGAAACCGGCTTCTACCTCGGCAAGTTCGCCTGGACCAAAATCGTCCGGCACACCATGGTCGCCGGGCGGGCGTCTCCCGACGATCCCGCCCTCACCGGATACTGGGAACAGCGGCGCCGCCGCACCCGGCTCCCGGTGGACCCGGCCACCTGGCACCTGCTGCGCCGCCAGCGCGGCCGGTGCCCACTTTGCCGGGGACTGCTGCTGTACTCCGATCACCAGCCGCAAAGCCCGGAGGAGTGGCAGCAGTGGCACACCGCCACGCGCAAGGCGATCCGCAAGCACGGGATCACCAGCGTGATGGGCCCCGGCACGCCGGACGAACGCGCCGCACACCATCTCATACACGCCCACTGCCGCCGCCGTCTCGGCCGCGGCGACAGCCCAGAACTCCTGCCCGGCCACGAGCCATCAGGGCTTGCTTGAGCCGGTTGCCCGGAAAGCGGGCACGGCCGGTTCTGAGGGGGCGGCGGCGCGGCAACGCGCCGCCGCTACCCGACGAGGCGCAGTTCACGGCGTTGCGGTACTTCGCGCTGGACGGGACCGATCATGCCAGCCACAAAGAGCAGGCCAGCATGATCCGCCGGTACATCATCTGGCGCAACAACCACGCCTACGACGAACGACTCCGCCGGATCGTCACCCGGGCAAACGTAGCCTGAAGCGGCACTAG
>JASHPR010000590.1 GCA_030038015.1 Streptosporangiaceae bacterium | reverse complement strand
CGCGGCGGTCAGCTCCGCGCGGCGGCCGTGGAGTCCGCTGCCTCGGTGGCGGGCTCTTCGGTCTCGTCCGTGCTGGCCGCCGCCGTGCTGCGGCTGAGCGGGAACCTGCTGCGGCCCGCGGGAGCCGCGGCAGGCACGGCGCGCGCGGCACGCCTGGCGTCACCGACGCTGATCACGGAGAAGCGGCCGATCGCCATCGCGGCCAGCAGCACTATGGCCATGCCGAGGCCGGTGAAGAACCCGATCTGCTCTCCCGCGCGGGTGGCGGTGCCGCCGACCGGCGACCCCGGCGTCATGTGCATCCCGATCCAGGTCGGGCCGACCAGACCGCCGAGCGCGAACCACGCGCCGCTCAGCGCGGCCAGCCAGGCGCCGAAGTGCGCGGCCGGCCGGTAGGAGCTGGCCAGGACGATCAGGCCGCCGAGCACGGCGGCGGCCCCGGGCAGGATCTCCAGCCACAGGCGGCCCGTGGTGTAGGCCCAGGCCTTGTCGGGGGTATAGGCGTAATGGAAGTACGGGCCAACGAAGGGAACAAGAGCGCCCCAGGCACCCAGCAGCACCACCAGCAGCCCGCTGAGCACGCCGCGGCTTCTTCGAACCCGCAGCATCCCGTTCATGTGGATCACTTCCTCCTGCAGGCGAGGGGTTGTGGACGCCTGCAGGACGCTCAGCTACCCGGCTGGCCCGACTCCATGCAAGGCAACGGGAAAATGGCGCAACCGGCCAGTTCGTCCGTTGCGGTGCGCTTCAGGCCGCCCGGCTGCTGGTACCGTTCCGCCACGCGGCCCGGCGCGAGGGCGGCGGGGAGGCGTCGAGGAGAGCCATGGTGGTGGTGCCGCCGGCTGGCCGTGCGATAGCGGCCGTCGTCGGTGCGCTGCTCGTGTTCAGCGCGGCCCGCAGCGTGATCGGCACGGTGATCGTGCCCAGGCCGGTGGGCAGCTGGCTGACCCGGTCGGTCGACAAGGTCGTGAGCTTCTGCTACCGCGTCGCGGCCCGCTTGATCAGGGACCATGCCCGGCGCGACCGGACGCTGGCCGGCCAGGCGGCGGTGATCCTGCTCGGCCAGCTGGTCGTCTGGCTGGCGATCTTCTTCATCGGGTTCTCGCTGCTGCTGTGGCCGTTCGAGCCGAGCATCACCAGCGCGTTCAGCCAGGCCGGCCCGGCGATGTTCGAGATCGGGTCGGTGCGGCTGAGCGGGGCACCGACGCGGATCATCCTGGACATTGCGTCGCTGACCAGTCTCGTCACGATCACCCTGCAGATCGCCTACCTCCCGACCCTGTACGCGGCATTCAACCGGCGCGAGACCGAGGTCGCGCTGCTGAACAGCAGGGCCGGCGTCCCGTCCTGGGGGCCTGAGCTGCTGGCCCGCACCCACTACGCGCTGGGGACCGGGGTGTCCACCATCGACACGCTGCCCGACCTCTACGCGCAGTGGGAACGCTGGGCCGCCGACGTCTCCGAGAGCCACACCACGTACCTGCCGCTGGTCCGGTTCCGCTCGCCCAAGCCGCTCTCGTCCTGGGTGACCGCGCTGCTCGCGGTGCTGGACTCGGCCGCGCTGTTCCTCGCCCTGTCCCCGAAGACCGCGCCCGTGGTCCCGGCCCGGCTGTGCCTGCGCAGCGGGTTCACATGCTTCGGCGAGGTCGCGCGGGCCATGGACATCAAGGTGCCGGAGCACCCTGACCCCGGCGCGGGGATCAGCGTCACCTACGAGGAGTTCCTCGACGCGATCGCCCGGCTGCACGAGGTGGACTTCCCGATCGAGCGCGATCCGGCCGAGGCATGGCCGGACTTCGTGGGCTGGCGGGTCAACTACGAGCGGGCCGCCTACGCGGTCGCCGACGCGGTCGACGCCGTGGCCGCGCTCTGGTCGGGCCCGCGGACCCGCGCCCGCCCGTCCATACCGCCGATCCGGCCGCCCAGGTAGCCGGCGTGAAACCCGCGGAGCAGCGCGTCCTGGCCAGGGTGCGCGCGGAGCTGGACCGGGTCGTCCGCTACGACGACGAGTCCGTCGTCAACGACGTCTGGGTCCGGCAGCGCTACGACTGCGGCTGCTTCCCCGGCCTTCGCGCCGCGAGGAAGGCAGCGGTGGACACGGCCTGGCACGAGGCCGGCCACGCCGTGGCCGCGCTCGCCGTCGGCGCGAGCTTCAGCTCGGCCAGCGTCCACCACGCCTGCGGCAGGGAGGGCCGGGTCCACGGCATCAGGGGAGCGGACGACCTGGCGTTCGTGATCGACGCGGCCGGGCAGATCGCGGAACAGCTGCGGGCCTGGACCGTGTTCGAGCGCGACGAGGAGCTGCGTGCCTGGCTGCCGACGTGGAAGCGCGACGGTGGCGACGCACGGCGCTTCCGCCAGGCGCTGGGCGAGCGCTTCGGGCCCGGCGAACAGGCGGAGTGCGCCGCCTGGCGGTACAGCGAGAGGCTGCTGACCCCGTACCGCCTGGCAATCAGGGAGGTGGCCAGGGCGCTGCTCGTGCATCCGCGGTACCTGCCCTACGCGGTCGTGGCGGCGATCGCCAGCGGCCGCTGACGGGCGCGAGGAGGTGACCATGACCAGGGACGAGCTGCTCGCCTACTGCCTGGCCAAGCCGGGCGCGTGGCAGGACGAGCCATGGGAGGAAGACCTTGTGGTGAAGGTCGGCCCCAGGATCTTCGCCTTCTTCGGGTCGCCGTCGGGGCCCGCTGCCGGGGTCAAGTGCGGGCGCACCGGGGAGGAGGCCGGCGAATGGCTGCTGCGCTATCCCGACGACGCGTCCGTCATGGCCTGCATCGGCCGGTCTGGCTGGAACAGCCTGCGGATCGAGGGCGCGATCGGCGACGACGAGCTGCTCGAGGCTGCCGATGCCTCCTACGACAGCGTGGCCAGCAAGCTGCCCAAGAAGAGCCGCCCCGCCGCCCCCTAGCAGGCCCGCCGGCACCCCTCCGCAGCCCCGCGCCCCCCAGCAGCCCCGCCGGCACCCCTCCGCCGCCCCGCCGGCACCCCTCCGCAGCCCGGCCGCCACTCCGGCAGCTGCGGGCTGTGACAGGAAACCGGCATAGCATCGGCCCGATAGCCATGGCGCGCATCGAGTACAACGACAGCGCCGCGGCCGCGTTCCAGGCGGCGCGCGAGCTTCCGGCCGAAGGACTGCGGGCGTGGCGGGACGCGATCGCCCGCTACCTGAGGCCGCGCCCCGGGATGCGGGTGCTCGACCTCGGCTCCGGCACCGGCAGGTGGGCGACGGCCATGGCGGCCTGGTACGGCGTGGACGTCATCGCCGTCGAGCCCTCGGCAGCGATGCGCGCCCGGTCCCGCCACCCGGCCACCGTGGCGGGCGACGCCGCCGCCATCCCGCTCGGAGACGCGACGGCCGACGCCGCATGGCTGTCAACCGTGATCCATCACATCCCGGACCTGCCGGCGGCAGCGGCCGAACTGCGGCGCGTGCTGCGGCCGGGCGCCCCGGTGCTCATCCGGTCGGCCTTCCCCGGCCGGGACCGGCAGATCAGCCTGTTCCGGTTCTTCCCCGAGGCCGTCCGGGTGCTGGACACGTACCCCAGCGTTGCCGGGGTGTGCGCCGTGTTCGCGGCCGCGGGCTTCACCCGCACGGCCCTCGAGCCCGTGCCCCAGGTGACGGCCGGCTCGCTCGCCGCCGTCGCCGCGCATTTCCGCCGCGACGCGCACACCCCGCTCATGCTGATCACCGACGCCGAATACGAGGCGAGGCTCGCCCGGCTGCTGGCCGCCGCGGGCACCCAGCCCGGCCCGGTCACCGACACCCTGGATCTGCTCGTCCTGCGCAGCCCGCCCCGAGGCGGTCAGAGCCCGAGTACCCTGGCCAGATACTCATAGCCGTCGATCAGGCCGGCGTCGCTTTCGGCGAGCAGCTGGACGGCCACATGGTCGGCGCCCGCGTCAAAGTGCTCGCCGAGCCTGGCCGCGACCTCGTCGCCGCTGCCATGCACGGCGAGCGCGTCGATCAGCGCGTCGCTGCCCCCGCCGCCCAGGTCCTCGTCGCCCCAGCCCAGGCGGCGCAGGTTGCTCGTGTAGTTGACCAGACCGAGATACGGGTGCTGCACCCGGGGCCGCCCGATCGCGCGGGCCCGCTCCGGGTCGTCCTCCAGGACCACCTTCTGCTCGGGTGCCAGCAGCGGGCCGGGGCCGAGGATCTTGCGGGCCAGCCGGGTATGCTGCGGCGTCACCAGGTAGGGAATGGCGCCTGCGGTGCGCTCCGCGGCGAGGTGCAGCACCCGCGGGCCGAGCGCGGCCAGGACCAGGCTGCCGGCGGGGACGCCGTCGCCAAGCAGGACGTCCACGTAGCTCGCGAGCGTCTCGTAGGGCCTGGCGTACTCCTGGGTCGCCTCGCGGTGCCCGGCGCCGACGCCGAGCAGGAACCTGCCCGGGTAGCGGCCCTCGATCCGCGCGAACGACGCGGCGACCGTGTGCGCGTCGTCTTTCCACATGTTCACGATGCTGGTGCCGAGGGTGAGCGTGGTCGTTGCCTCGATGAGTTCCTCGGCCTGCAGGAGGTCGCCGCTCGGCGAGCCGCCGAGCCACAGCGTGCCGTAGCCGAGCCCTTCCAGCTCGACGGCCAGGTCCGGCGTCACCTGGCTGGCACCGCGCCAGACCCCGAACCTGCCCAGGTGAGGACGTATACGCTCAGTCATCTGGTCTGCTCCCTGCTTTCTGCTCGCTGCTGACGAATGCCGCACCACGGCCAACAGCAGCGCCCGGCCCGTGGCTGTTCCCGCCCAGGCCGGTGACCCGCAGCGCGGCCATGACGATTAGCGCCGCCAGCGCCCAGCCGGCGAGCACGTCGGTGAACCAGTGGTAGTCACACCAGATCAGGGCGGCGCCGACCAGGAAGCACGCCGTCGCCATGGCTGCCGTGACGGCCCGCCGGGCGGTGCCGGGCAGCTCGTCGGCGAGCACCAGCGCGGCAAGGCCAAGGCACATACTGGACGTTGTCGTGTGCCCGGACGGGAACACGCCCATGGAGCCGTGCGGGACGGGCGGCAGGCCCGGGCCCGCCCGGCCGATGAGGATCTTCGCCGGGATGACGATGCCGAGCAGCAGCACGACCCCGCTCACCGCGGCGATCAGCGGCCGCGACGAGCGGTGCCAGGCGGCCGCGACGAGCGCGCATACGGCGAGCACGGGCAGGGCCACCTGGTTGTCCCCCAGCTCGACCAGCAGCTGAGCCGGGGAGTACCGGCCGTGGCCGAGCCAGTGCCACGTTGCCGAGTTCGCCTGTGCCTGCACGGCGTCGCGGATCCGCTCGTCGACGGCCACCAGCGGGCCGCGCACCAGCACATTGACCGTCAGCAAGGCCAGGAGCAGCAGCAGGCTGCCGGGGACCAGCCATGGCGAGCGCCGGCGGGCGGCAGGCAGCGTCGCGGCGGTCGCAGCGCGCGTCTCATCCATCCGCACCGAGGTTACCGGCGCGGCAGGGCTGGCCACCCGCTTCGGCACCGTCGGCGATCCGTCCTTCCTGGGAGGTCAGGCACGCCACCGTCGCAAGCCCGTTCGCGCCCCTGACCAGCGGCGCTGGCTCACGCCAGGCCGGAGGCTGACGCCCGGCGGGCGCCGGCCGCCCACGCCAGCCCGGGGCCAGGCGTTCTGGATCGTTGGGAACAGTCTCCCGGGCCGCCATGTCGTATGGAACTCGTTTTGGTCGCTAAGCTGTGCGGGCAAAATCTCCACTAGGGATGGGCTGGGAGGACGGTTAACGTATGGGTGACGTCACGGGGATCGAGCGGACGCTGGTCCTGCTCAAGCCCGATGCGGTTTCTCGGGGCCTCGTGGGGCGTGTGCTCTCCCGCTTCGAGGACGCGCTTCTGAAGATCGTCGCCTGCAAGATGGTCTTGATGGACGAGGAGCTCAACCGCCAGCACTACTTCGACCTCGAGGACCGCTTCGGTCCCGAGGTCTACAACGCAGTAGCGGCGTTCATGCAGACCGGCCCCGTGTTCGCGTTCGTGCTGGAAGGGGTCGAGGCGGTCGCCATTGTCCGCAAGCTCGTCGGCGCGACGTACCCGGACCAGGCGGCACCGGGAACGATCCGCGGCGACTACGCGCACCAGAGCAAGGCCTACGCCAACGCCAACGGCCTCCCGGTGGCCAACCTGGTGCACGCCTCCGCCAACCTGGCCGAGGCAAAGCGCGAGATCGACGTCTGGTTCGCCGAGGGCGAACTGCACGAGTACAGGACGCTGGCCGACAGGTACGTCTCGTAGGTGAACTTTGCCGCCGGGCATGGCCAAAGCTGCATCCTTCTCGCCTCGCGACGTTTATTCTTCGTCGGGTATCCACCGAGGGTGAGCCAGACGCGTGCAGTGCCGCCGGGCGGTGCGTGGCCGGTTTAGCCCCATCTGCTTCAATGGCCCCACGTGACCGCTCGATAAAGGACGTCCATGCCACTGCGCATCACGGTTATCGGCACCGGCTACCTGGGGGCCACCCATGCCGCGTGCCTGGCTGAGCTCGGGTTCGAGGTTCTCGGCCTGGACGCGAATGAGGACCAGGTCAGTGCCCTGGCAGCGGGCAGGCTGCCGTTCCACGAGCCTGAGCTCGGCAGGCTGCTGGAGGCCGGCCTGCATTCTGGCCGGCTTCGCTTCACCACCAGCTACGCTGACGCCGCAGCGTTCGGGGACGTGCACTTCATCTGCGTTGGCACGCCGCAGCGGGCGGACTCGGACGCCGCCGACCTCTCCCACCTGATGGCGTGCGTTGACGCGCTGGCGCCGCTGCTCGACCGGCCATGCGTGGTCGTCGGCAAGTCCACGGTCCCCGTCGGCACCAGCGACATCGTCGCCGAGCGGCTGGCCCGGCTCGCGCCCGTGGGGCCCGAGGCCGAGCTGGCGTGGAACCCCGAGTTCCTGCGCGAAGGGCACGCCGTCGCCGACACCCTGCGGCCAGACCGGATCGTGGTGGGCGTGCGCTCGGCGCGCGCCGAGACGATCCTGCGCGAGGTGTACGCGGGACCCGTGGCGGCCGGGGTCCCGTTCCTGGTGACCGAGCTGCCCACCGCCGAGCTGGTCAAGGTCGCGGCCAACGCGTTCCTGGCCACCAAGATCTCGTTCATCAACGCGATCGCCGAGGTCTGCGAGGCCGTCGGGGCGGACGTCGTGCCGCTGGCCCGCGCGCTGGCGTTCGATGACCGGATCGGCGGCCGGTTCCTGGTGCCCGGCCTCGGGTTCGGCGGCGGGTGCCTGCCCAAGGACATCCGCGCGTTCGGGGCGACAACCAGGGAGCTCGGGGTCAGCTCGGTGAGCGCGCTGCTGGGTGAGGTGGACGCGATCAACCTGCGGCGCCGGGCCCGCATGGTCGACCTGGCGCTTGAGCTTGCCGACGGGTCGCTGGAGGGCCGCGCCGTCGGCGTGCTCGGCTGCTCGTTCAAGCCGAATTCCGACGACATCAGGGACTCCCCCGCCCTGGACGTGGCCGGCACGGTGCACGGCCTCGGCGCGCGGGTCACGGTCTACGACCCGGCCGCCATGCACCGGGCCAGGCAGGTCCACCCCGAGCTCGAGTACGCGAGCTCGATGGCGGACGCTGCTGCGGACGCGGACGTGCTCCTGCTGCTCACCGAGTGGCGCGAGTTCGTGGAGGCCGACCCCGAGGTGCTCGGCAGGGTCGTGGCGCAGCGCAACATGGCCGACGGGCGCAGCGCGCTCGACGGTGACCGCTGGCGCGCCTCTGGCTGGCGCTACCGGGCGCTTGGCCGTCCCGACACGCAGGCGAGCGCCGACGACAGCGTCTCGCTTACCAGCTGACGCCGCTCCCCGCACGCTGGCGGGCGTGCCGACCGTGCCCGGCACGCTGGCCGGGACCGGCCGAACCGGCCGAACCGGCCGATCGGTCCCGCCGCGGATGCGGCCGAACGCCATATTCTTCATCGTTCACCTCGATGTACCGCGTGTCGCCGCAGGTCGGGCAGTGTTTCGTGGGATTCTGCGAACGGCCGTGCGACGGAAGGCGAAGCATGGGCATACCAAACCGGCAGGGACGTCACGCAAAGCAGAAGCTGTGGAAGAGGGTCCGTTTCCGCGGGCAGGACCCGACCGTGCGGGACGAGCCGCGCCCGCCCGCCACGGCGCAGCCGTCCGGCACGGTGCACGGCCTCGGCGCGCGGGTCACGGT
>JASHPR010000589.1 GCA_030038015.1 Streptosporangiaceae bacterium | reverse complement strand
CGCTGCCGCCGCCAGGCTTGCCGGGCCCTGGGCGGGCCTGGCCGGCGCTGCCTGCCGCGGCGCGTGCCGGTCGCCGAACACCTGCGCCGGGGACGGTGCCGCGGACGGGGCCAGACCGGATCCCGGCTGGCCGGGCCTGGCCTGCCCGGCACCGGGCGCCGGAACCGGCTCGGGCGCGATCTGCCTGGTGAAGTACGGCTCGACGAACGACCGCTCGAGGACCTCCACGGTGTCCGACTCCCAGACGAGGCGCTCGGCCTGGTTGGTGCCGTAGGGCGGCTCGATGCCCCACAGGTGCACCCGCACGCCGAACGCCTGCGCGGCCTCCACGGCGGGGACCATGTCCTCGTCGCCGGCCACGAGGACCGCGTCGGTGATCGCCCGGTGCCTGGCCAGCGCCTCCATGTCGGCGCGGATCTGGGCGTCTACGCCCTTCTGCTGCCCGCGGGCGTTCAGGTTGCCGAGCCGCAGCTTCACCCACGGCATCTGCGCGATGACCCGCTGGTCGATGGTGGGCACCCGGTCCCGCGCCGCGTCGTACCAGTAGACCCGCAGCAGCTCGCCGCGCACCTGCTCGTCGGCGTGCCTGGTGAGCGCCTGGATCAGCTTGTCGGCGTCCACCCGGTACTCGCGGCGCGACGCGGCGCCGAACAGCAGCTCGCCCGCGGACGCGTAGATATACCCGACATCGACCATGATGGCATACCGGGACAGCAGCGGCAGCGGTGATCCGTTCTCGCTCATGGTGCTCATGACTCTATCGACTGCCAGCCAGAATGCCCTGCCGCAGGTGATCGCGGCTTGGGCTACGGGGTGCCGGCGGGCGTCAGGGCACGCGGCTACGGCGCCGCGGGGCCTGCCTCGCGGGGTCCGGGGGTGATGTCCGCGGCATCGTCCCCGCCGGCCTGCACTGGCGCGGCGAGCGCGCCGGCGATGCGGCCGAGGAACGACCGGATGGTGGCGGCTGCGATCCGGTGCAGGACCGCCCGGTCCAGTATTCCTCCCACGTGCCCGGCGGGCGGCCGGTAGACGCCTTCCAGGCCGATGAGGGTGGCGTCGTCGCTCTCCGGGACCAGGATGATGTCCGCATCCAGGACCGGGAAGAGGCGTCCGCCGGCTCCGGCGGCCTCCCAGCGCAGGGTGAAGGCCGTCAGCGCACCTCGCTGCCTGGGCTCCAGGATGCGCACACGCACGAGCTTGGACAGCCCGGGCACCGGGCCTGCCGGGCCCACCCGGGCGGTGCCCTCGCGCCAGGCCTCGTGCGAGGCTGTGGTCAGCGATCCGGTACCGATCAGCCCGGTCAGGCGGGCCGCCGCCACCGAGGCGCTGACGTTAACGCGTACCTCGTCGCCGACGAACATATCGGTATTAAACCGGCCGCCCGGCTGTCCCGGGACGGGCTGTTGGTCCCGGGTTGGAGGCCGCAAGTCCCTTGCGGCCGGCCGGCCGGCCCGCGCCGTCCCGCCCCGGCGGCGCTGTGCTGTCACCGGCTCCCGTCGCTGCCACGCCCGAACAGGTGGTCGCGGATGTCGTGGACCGCCTGGTCGAGGCGGGTGAGCGCGTCAGCGATCCGCTCGCGGGCGACCTCGGCGGGCTGGTCCGCGGCGGCCTGGAGGCTGAGCCCCACACGGAACAGCGCGCCGACCACCCGGTCGTGCAGCGCGCCCGTGCGGTGCTCGTGCTCGGCCGCGACAGCCCGGGCCAGGCTGGCCAGATCGTCCCGCCGGCCGGGCTGGGTGGCGTCCCGGACGACGGCGAGAACCAGATGCCCGCTGGCGGTGGGCACGGGGCTCAGCGTGATGGTGACGGGCCTGGTCGCTCCGTCCTTGCCGACCCCCGCAAGCCGGATCCTGTCCGCCATGGGCCGCTTCACCGGGTGCCGTGCGTAGGCGGCGCGCTCTGCCCGGTGGAGGTCCCGCAGGCCGGGCGGGACCAGCACCTCCACCGGCTGGCCGGCCAGTTCGCCGTCGGCGTAGCCGAACATCGCCCTCAGCCTCCGGCTGCCCAGCAGGATCGTGCCGTCGGCGTCGGCGAGCAGGATGCCGTCGTCGAGTGCGTCGATGAGCTGCCGCAAGACGGCCGTGCTCAGCTGCTGCTGTCCCCGCCCGCCGCCGTGCCCTTCCCCCGTGGCCGGCAGCGGCTGCGGTGCCTGCCCGGCCGGGCCGGGGGAGCCGGCTGCCTCACGCAGGCTGTCCGCGGCAGCCGCCTCGACGGAGGGAAACACCGATACCAGACGGTCCAGGCCTGCCGCCGTGATGAGCTGTCCGACGTCGGCCGTGCCGACCACGAGCCGCAGCTCCGCCTGGTGGATCAGGGCGCTCTGGTAGACGCGGGCCAGCATGTCCGCGCAGGCCGGACCGGACCATGCGGTCCCCGACATGTCGGCGATCACCAGCTTGGCGCCCTGGCCGAGGGCTTCCAGGAGCTGGTCTCCCATCCTGGCGGCCAGCGGCCCGTCCACATGATCCGGGAAGGCTATTATCGCCTGCGGTCCTGACCACCGGGCCGGCGCGATGCCGTCAGCCATGGCAGAAGCCTCCCATGGGCAAGGATGCCGGCGACACCTGGGACCCTGCTGCGCTCAGAGCGGGATATTGCCGTGCTTGCGCGGCGGGAGCGTCTGGCGCTTGGTCCGCAGCGTGCGCAGCGACCGGATCACCTGGGAGCGCGTCTCCGCCGGGCGGATGACGGCGTCGACGTAACCGCGCTCCGCCGCGATGTACGGGTTCGCCAGCCGGTCCTCGTACTCCGCGATCCGGGCTGCCCGCAGCGCGGCCTGCTCCTCGGGGCCGGCCGCCATGAGCTCGCGCCGGTACAGGATGTTGACGGCGCCCTGCGCGCCCATCACCGCGATCTGCGCGGTCGGCCAGGCCAGGTTGACGTCGCCGCCGAGGTGCTTGGAGCCCATGACGTCGTAGGCGCCGCCGTAGGCCTTGCGGGTGATCACGGTGATCTTGGGGACCGTGGCCTCGGCGTACGCGTAGATGAGCTTGGCGCCGCGGCGGATGATGCCGTCCCACTCCTGGTCGGTGCCGGGCAGGAAGCCCGGCACGTCCACGAAGGTCAGCACCGGGATGCTGAACGCGTCGCAGGTCCGCACGAAGCGCGCGGCCTTCTCCGACGCGTTGATGTCCAGGCACCCGGCGAAGTGCATCGGCTGGTTGGCCACCACCCCGACGGGGGCGCCCTCGACCCGGCCGAAGCCGGTCACGATGTTCCTGCCGAAGCCGACGTGGATCTCCAGGAACTCCCCGTCGTCCAGGATCCGGGTGATCACGGCGTGCATGTCGTACGGCTGGTTCGGCGAGTCGGGGATGATGCCGTCGAGCTCGGCGTCGGAGTCGGTGATCTCCAGGATCGCGTCGCCGCCGGACGCGGGCGCCGGGGGCTCGTCCAGGTTGTTCGAGGGCAGGTAGGACAGCAGCTCGCGGGCGAAGCTGAGGCAGTCCTCCTCGTCCCTGGCCTGGTAGTGGGCGACCCCGGACTTGACGTTGTGCGCATAGGCGCCGCCGAGGTCCTCGAAGCTGACCTCCTCGCCGGTCACGGTCTTGATGACGTCGGGCCCGGTGATGAACATGTGCGAGGTGCCCTCGACCATCAGCGTGAAATCGGTGATCGCGGGCGAGTAGACGGCGCCGCCCGCGCACGGTCCCATGATCAGCGAGATCTGCGGGATCACGCCCGAGGCCATCACGTTGCGGTAGAAGATCTCGGCGAACAGGCCCAGCGCGACCACGCCCTCCTGGATTCGCGCCCCGCCGCCGTCGTTGATGCCGATCACCGGGCACCCGGTCTTCAGCGCGTGGTCCATCACCTTGACGATCTTCTCGCCGTAGACCTCCCCGAGCGAGCCGCCGAACACGGTGAAGTCCTGGCTGAACACGCACACCGGCCGGCCGTCCACGGTGCCGTACCCGGTCACCACGCCGTCGCCGTACGGCCGGCTGGCCGCCATGCCGAAGTCGGTCGCGCGGTGCCGGGCGAGCTCGTCGAACTCGGTGAACGAGCCGGCGTCGAGCAGCCCCTCGATCCGCTCCCGCGCGGTCATCTTGCCCCTGGCGTGCTGCCGCTCGACCGCTCGCTGCGACCCGGCGTGCACCGCCTCATGCCTGCGCCGCTCCAGGCCGGCTATCTTGCCCGCGGTCGTGTGCGGATCCTGCTGGCCGGCGTCTTCGGCCGGCACAGGGGCTTCGGTGGCCATGCCGGACAGGTTATCCGTGGCCAGCGCGGTGCGTGCCGGCGCCTGCGGCGTATGTGCCGATCTGGACATCGCTGCGAAACGTAACTAGCCTTACAGGTGTTTATTACCGGCGAGTAGCTGGGACCGCCGAGTACCCGCGTGGCCCTGGCGCCGCCAGAGACTGAGGATCGTCGCGGTGTCCGATCCAGCAGCGGCGCCAGCCGCCGGCCGGGCCGGGGTGCGCCTCACTGCCCCGCGCCTCGCTGCCCCGCGCAACGGCACCGCCCCGCAGGCCGCGGCGGGCGGGAAGACGCCCGGGGCAGGCGGGATGTGGCCGGCGATCCCGGCGAAGGTTGCCGACCAGCTCAGGCCGCTGCTGCCGGCGCTCGTCGACGAGATGGTCGCGGAGATCCACGCGAGCGTGGCCGAGTACGCGCGGCCCGGGGACGGCTCGTATGCCCACGCGGTGCGCCGCGGCGCCGAAGAGGCAGCCACCCAGTTCGTGGACCGGATCGCCGACCCGTCGACGTCCTGGGACCAGGCCGCGGCGGTGTTCCGCAGGCTCGGGGAGGCCGAGGCCAGCGAAGGCCGCAGCCTGGAGGCCCTTCAGTCGGCCCTGCGCGCCGGCGCGAGGGTGGCGCTGCGCCGGCTGACGCGGGCGGCGCGGTGGATGGACGCCCCGGTGGAGATGCTGGGCCTGCTCGCCGAGGCGCTGTTCGTGTTCCTGGACGAGATCGCCGCCCTGTCCGCCGAGGGCTACGCCCACGCCCAGGCCCAGGTGGCCGGCGAGCTGCAGCGGCGGCGCCGGCGGCTGCTCGGCCTGATGCTCGCCGACCCGCCGGCCGCGGATGAGGCCGTCGCCGAGGCGGCCCGCCTGGCGCAGTGGCGCCAGCCCCGGCTGGTGTCGGCGGTCGTGCTGGCCGGCCACGCCTGGCCCGGCGGCCCGGCCCCCGCCCTTCCCGGCGAGGTGCTGCTGGATCTCGATCGCTCGCCGCCGGTCCTCATCGTCCCCGACCCCTATGGCCCGGGCCGCAGGGACATGCTGGAGCGCGGCCTGCGGGGCCTGCGGGGCGCGGTCGGCCCGCCGGTCGGCCTGCGCGAGGCCGCCAAGTCGCTGCACTGGGCGAGGGAGGCCCTGGACCTGGCCGAGCAGGGCGCGTTCGGCGGGTACTCGATCGTCCACTGTGACGACCACCTCACCGACATGGTGCTGCGCAGGGGCGGGGACCTGCTCGACCGCCTGGAGGCGCGACGGCTGGCCCCGCTCAGGGCGATGGCGCCCGCCCGGCGGGACATGCTGGCGGAGACCCTGCTCGCCTGGCTGGAGACCGGCAAGAGCAGCAGCGTCGCCTCGCGCCTGTTCATACACCCGCAGACCGCCCGCTACCGCTTGCACAAGCTCCAGGACCTGTTCGGGGACCAGCTTGATGACCCCGATGCCCGGTTCGAGCTGGCGCTGGTGCTGCGCGCGCGGAACCCGGGCGGCCGGGCCGCCCCGGGCACCCGGGCCGCCCCGGGAACCCGGGCCAGCCAGGGCGCCCCGGGCATCTAGCGGGCTGTCCCGGGACCCAGTTCCGGGTCCGTGCGCTCCGCGCCGGCGGCCAGCCACGCGGCGGGCCGTGTGCGGAAACTGCGGTGGGAGCAGCATTTTCCGCACACACGGCCGCTCGTGCCCGGCGCGGGTCAGGTTAGGGATCCGGTGTGCCCGCGGGCCGGGCGGGTCCCGGGGGCTCACCGCCGGGCGGGGACCCGCCCGCGGCGTCCCAGCCCAGCGGCTGGGTGGCGGCGGGGCCGGGCCCGCCGTTCTGGATCCCAAGCGGCTCGGCGATGACGGGTTCGCGGGCGCCGCCGTCCAGGCCTCCCAGGGTCCTGGTGGTGCCGGGTTCGCGGGCGCCGCCGCCGTCCAGGCCTCCCAGGCTCCTGGTGGTGCCGGGTTCGCGGGCGCCGCCGTCCAGGCCTCCCAGGGTCCTGGTGGTGCCGGGTTCGCGGGCGCCGCTGCCGTCCGGGGCTCCCAGGGTCCTGGTG
>JASHPR010000588.1 GCA_030038015.1 Streptosporangiaceae bacterium | reverse complement strand
CCCAGCTCGCCGAGGATGATCGCGCCGTCGGAGACCGTGGGACCGATCACGCGGTATCCGGCCCTCCGCAGCGCGTCGAGCAGCGGGGCCAGGGCGGCGGCCTCCATCAGCATCGGGCCGTCCGCCGAGGTCGGGCCATCCACCGCATGCTCCTTGCCTGCCCGGCGTCACCTGCGCCGCGGCCCCTGCTTATTCTGGCGGGTGTCCGGGCGGACCGGTAGGGCCGAAAGGCCTGCCCCAGGCGTTGGACCCCGGCTAGCGGGCCATAGGTCCCTGGTCCCGCGCGGGCGGGCGGGGGATAGTGAGTAGCTGGCGAAACGTCGCCCGAGGAGGTGCGGTGAGCGCAGAAACCCGGCCGGACATGACGGCCCTGCCCGATCTGCTCCATGGGCGCCAGACCGCCGGACCGGTCCGGGACCGGCGCCCCCTCTACGTCGACCTGATGCCGCCGTGCAACGCCGGCTGCCCGGCAGGCGAGAACATCCAGGCCTGGCTGGCGCACGCCGAGGCCGGCCGGCACGAGCTGGCGTGGCGGCAGCTGACCGCCGACAACCCGCTGCCGGCCATCCATGGCCGGGTCTGCTACCACCCGTGCGAGAGTGCCTGCAACCGGGCCAGCCTGGACAGCGCCGTCTCCATCCACGCGGTGGAGCGCTTCCTCGGCGACATGGCGCTGGGCCGGGAATGGCTGTTCGACCCGCCGCCGCCCGCCAGCGGCAAGCGGGTGCTGATCATCGGCGCGGGCCCGAGCGGGCTGTCCGCCGCCTGTCACCTGGCCCGGCTCGGGCACCAGGTGGAGATCAGGGACGCGGGGGAGGAGCCCGGCGGGATGATGCGCTACGGCATCCCGGCCTACCGGCTGCCGCGGGACATCCTCGACCGCGAGATCGCCAGGATCGCCGCGCTCGGTGTGCGCATCACCTGCGGCCACCGGGTCGAGGACCTCGAGGCGGAGCGGCGCGAGGGCGGCTTCGACGCCGTGTTCGTCGCGGTGGGCGCGCACCTGTCCAAGCACGTCGACATCCCGGCCAGGGACGCGGGCCGGATCCTGGACGCGGTGTCGTTCCTGCGCAGCGTGGCCTCGGGGGAGCGGCCGGTGATCGGCAGGCGGGTCGCGGTCTACGGCGGCGGCAACACCGCGATGGACGCCGCGCGGACCGCCCGGCGGCTCGGCGCGGGCGACGCGCTGATCGTCTACCGCCGCACCAGGGCGCAGATGCCGGCCCACGAGGAGGAGGCGGAGGAGGCCGAGCGGGAGGGCGTGACCATCAACTGGCTGCGCACGATCACCGCGTTCGAGGGCCCGCAGCTCACGGTCGAGGCCATGGAGCTGGACGAGAATGGGTTCCCCCGGCCGACCGGGCGGTTCGAGACCCTGGCCGCGGACACCGTGATCCTGGCGCTGGGCCAGGACTGCGACACCACGTTCCTGCGCCGGGTGCCGGGCGTGGAGTTCCGCAAGGACGGCACCGTGCAGGTGTCGCCGGCCATGATGACCGGCTGCCCGGGCGTGTTCGCCGGCGGTGACATGGTCCCGGCCGAGCGCACGGTCACCGTGGGCGTGGGCCACGGCAAGAAGGCCGCGAGGAACATCGACGCCTGGCTGCGGGGCGAAGCCCCGGCGGCGGCGGCCAAGCACGGCGGCGTGACGTTCGATGAACTCAACCTGTGGTACTTCGGCGACGCGGCGCGCCGCGCCCAGCGTGAGCTGCCGCCGGAGGAGCGGACCGCGAACTTCACGGAGGTGGTCGGCGGCCTGTCCGAGCAGGAGGCCGTCTATGAGGCGCAGCGGTGCCTGTCCTGCGGCAACTGCTGCGAGTGTGACGGCTGCCTCGGCGCGTGCCCCGAGGACGCGGTGATCAAGCTGGGGCCCGGGCACAGGTACCGGTTCGATTATGACAAGTGCACCGGCTGCGGCACGTGCTACGAGCAGTGCCCGGTGCACTCCATCGAGATGGTCCCGGAGGGCTGATGCGCACCACGGTCGACGGCAACGAGGCTGCCGTTTCGGTCGCCTACCGGCTCAGCGAGGTCTGCTGCATCTACCCGATCACGCCGTCGTCGCCCATGGCCGAGCTCGCGGATGAGTGGTCAAGCAAGCGGCGGCCGAACCTGTGGGGCACCATCCCCACGATCGTCGAGATGCAGAGCGAGGGCGGCGCCGCCGGCGCGCTGCACGGGGCCCTGCAGAGCGGCGCCCTGGCCACGACGTTCACCGCGTCGCAGGGCCTGCTGCTGATGATCCCGAACATGTACAAGATCGCCGGCGAGCTGACCCCCGCGGTGCTGCACGTGGCCGCCAGGTCGGTGGCGGCTCAGGGCCTGTCCATCTTCGGCGACCACTCGGACGTCATGGCGGTGCGGCAGACCGGGTTCGCGCTGCTCGCCTCCGCCTCGGTGCAGGAGGCGCACGACCTGGCCCTGGTGGCGCACGCGGCCACGCTGGCCACCCGGGTGCCGTTCGTGCACTTTTTCGACGGCTTCCGCACCTCGCACGAGCTGAACACGGTGGAGACGCTGTCCGACGACGACCTGCGGGCGCTGGCGCCCGACAGCCTCGTGCGCGCGCACCGGGGCCGGGCGCTGTCGCCCGACCACCCGTTCATCAGGGGCACGGCGCAGAACCCGGACACCTACTTCCAGGCGCGGGAGACCGTGAACCCGTTCTACGCCGCGGTGCCGGGCGCGGTGCAGGATGCCATGGACGCGCTCGCCGGGCGCACCGGCCGGCGCTACCGGATCGTGGAGTACGCCGGCCACCCGGAGGCCGAGCGGGTGATCGTGGCGATGGGCTCGGCGGCCCAGACCGTTGCGGAGACCGTGGCCCACCTGGCCGCGCGCGGTGAGCGCGTCGGCGCGGTGACGGTCCGGCTGTACCGGCCGTTCCCCGCCGCCGCGCTGGCCGCCGCGCTCCCGGCGACCGTGACCGGTGTCGCGGTGCTGGACCGCACCAAGGAGCCGGGATCGGTCGGGGAGCCGCTGTTCCTGGACGTGACCGCCGCGCTGGCCGGCTCCCTGGATGATCGTGAACGTGACGCCATGCCGCTGGTCACCGGCGGCCGGTACGGCCTGTCGTCCAAGGAACTGACCCCGGGGATGGTCGCCGGGGTCTTCGCGGACCTGGGCGGGGAGCGGCCGCGCCGCCGGTTCACGGTCGGGATCACCGACGACGTGTCGGGCACCAGCCTGCCGTACGACCCCTCGCTGGACATCGAGCCGCCCGGCACGGTGCGGGCGGTGTTCTTCGGCCTCGGCTCGGACGGCACGGTCGGCGCGAACAAGAACACGATCAAGATCCTGGGCGCCGAGGCCGGCCTGCACGCCCAGGGCTACTTCGTCTACGACTCCAAGAAGTCCGGCTCGCAGACCGTGTCCCACCTGCGGTTCGGCCCGGAGCCGATCCGCGCGCCGTACCTGGTCCCGCAGGCCAGCTTCGTCGGCTGCCACCACTTCGGCCTGCTGGACCGGGTCGACGTGCTCGGCAAGGCGGCGCCGGGCGCCACCCTGCTGCTCGACTGCCCCCACCCGCCGGACAAGGTCTGGGACGCGCTGCCCCGCCCGGTGCAGGAGACGATCCTGGCCAAGCGGATCGGGCTCTACGCGATCGACGCGGGCCGGATCGCCCGCGAGGCCGGGCTGGCCGGGCGCACCAACACCGTGCTGCAGACCTGCTTCTTCGCGATCTCCGGCGTGCTGCCCCGGGACGAGGCCATCGCCAAGATCAAGTCGTCGATCGCCAAGACGTACGCGCGGCGCGGCGCCGAGGTGGTCGCGAAGAACGACGCGGCGGTCGACCGGGCCCTGGCCGGGCTGCACCGGATCGAGGTGCCCGGGCTGGTGACCGCCACCAGGGGCCTGCCCCCGGTGGTCCCGGCCACGGCCCCCGAGTTCGTGCGCACCGTGACCGCGGTGATGATGGCGGGCCGCGGCGACGACCTGCCGGTCAGCGTGCTGCCCGCGGACGGCACCTACCCGGTGGGCACGGCGGCGTTCGAGAAGCGCAACATCTCCGACCTGGTCGCCGAGTGGGACGCCGAGCTGTGCATCCAGTGCGGCAACTGCAGCTTCGTCTGCCCGCACAGCGTGATCAGGTCCACCTACTTCGACAAGGGGCTGCTGGACGGGGCACCCGGGCCGTTCCGCTCCGCGCCGCTGGACGCCCGCGGGCTGCCGGACACCCGGTTCACCCTGCAGGTGTACCTGGAGGACTGCACCGGCTGCGAGCTGTGCGTGCAGGCGTGCCCGGTCAGCGCGCCCGGCCAGCCCGGCCGCAAGGCCATCAACCTGGCGCCACGGGAGCCGCTGCTGGCCGCCGAGCGGGAGAACATCGCGTTCTTCGAGACGCTGCCCACGCCCGACCGGGCGCGGGTGGACTTCGGAACGGTGCGCGGCACGCAGTTCCTGCAGCCGCTGTTCGAGTTCTCCGGGGCCTGCGCGGGCTGCGGGGAGACGCCGTACATCAAGCTGATCTCGCAGCTGTTCGGGGACCGGCTGCTGGTCGCCAACGCGACCGGGTGCTCGTCGATCTACGGCGGGAACCTGCCGACCACGCCGTGGGCGGCCGGGCCCGACGGCCGGGGGCCCGCCTGGTCGAACTCCCTGTTCGAGGACAACGCCGAGTTCGGCCTCGGCTTCCGGCTGGCCGCCGACCACCACGCCGAGCTTGCCCGCAGGCTCCTCGCGGAGCTGCGGGACGTGGTCGGCGGCGGCCTGGTCGACGACCTGCTCGGCGCGCCGCAGCGGCGCGAGTCCGAGCTGGCGGCGCAGCGCGACCGGGTGGCCGAGCTGAAGCGGCGGCTGTCCGGGCTGGCCCGCGGCGCGGCGCCGGCCGGCCGGGTGGCCGACCTGCTCAGCGTGGCGGACTACCTGGTCCGGCGAAGCGTGTGGATCGTGGGCGGGGACGGCTGGGCCTACGACATCGGCTCGGGCGGGCTCGACCACGTGCTGGCCAGCGGGCGCAACGTGAACGTGCTGGTGCTCGACACCGAGGTGTACTCCAACACCGGCGGCCAGTCGTCCAAGGCGACGCCGCTCGGCGCGGTGGCCAAGTTCGCCGCCTCGGGGAAGACCATGCCCAAGAAGGACCTCGCGCTGCAGGCGATCGCGTACGGCTACGTGTACGTGGCGCGGGTGGCGATGGGCGCGGACCCGCAGCAGACGCTGCGCGCGCTGCGCGAGGCCGAGGCGTACGACGGGCCCTCGCTGGTGATCGCCTACAGCCACTGCATCGCGCACGGCATCGAGATGCGCGACGGCCTCGGCCAGCAGTACCGCGCGGTGGCCAGCGGGTACTGGCCGCTGATCCGCTACGACCCGGTGCTGCGGGCGGCCGGGGACAACCCGTTCCTGCTGGACTCGCTGCGGCCGAGGATGCCGCTTAGCTCCTACACCCAGCGGGAATTGAGGTACCGCGCGCTCGGCAACGCCGACCCGGCCGAGGCCGAGCGGCTGGCCGCCCTGGCCCAGCAGGCCGTGGACCGGCAGTGGGACACCTATGAGGAGATGGCGAGCCGGGGCCCGGCGCACTTCCCGCCCGACGCGAGGAAAGCGCTGGCGTCGCCGCCAGCGGGGGAGGATGGCTGATGGACCTGTCGACCAGGTACCTGGGCCTGGAGCTGCGCAATCCGCTCGTCGCGTCGGCGTCGCCGCTGTCGAACACCGTGGACGGGGTCAGGCGGCTTGCCGACGGCGGCGTGGGCGCGATCGTGCTGTACTCGCTGTTCGAGGAGCAGCTGCGGCGGGAGGCGGCGCAGAACGCGGAGCTGGCCGACGCCGGGACCGAGAGCTTCGTCGAGACGCGCTCGTACTTCCCCGCGGGCGCCGACGACGAGCCGGGCCCGCGCCGCTACCTGAGCCTGGTCGAGCGCGCCGTGGCCGCCGTGGACATCCCGGTGATCGCCAGCCTGAACGGGTCAAGCACCGGCGGGTGGACCGACTACGCGAGGGCGCTGGCGGAGGCGGGCGCCGCCGCGATCGAGCTGAACATCTACCACCTGCCCGGTGTCCCCGCTTCCGCCTCCCCTTCCCCGTTCTCCCCGGGGCGCGACGTGGAGCAGCGGCACGTGGACATCCTCACCACGGTCAAGGCGGTGGCTGGCGTCCCGGTCGCGGTGAAGCTGAGCCCGTACTTCAGCTCGACCGGGGAGATCGTGCTGCGGCTGGACCGGTGCGGGGCCGACGGCATCGTGCTGTTCAACCGGTTCCTGCAGCCGGACATCGACCCGGAGACGCTGGCCGTGACCGCGGGGTTCGGGCTGTCGAGCCCGGCCGAGGGACGGCTGCCCCGGGCCTGGATCGCGCTGCTGGCCGGGCGGGTCAGCGCCTCGCTGGCCGCGACCACCGGGGTCGAGGACCCGGCCGACGTGGCCAGGTACCTGCTCGCCGGGGCCGACGTGGTGATGACCGCGTCGGCGCTGATCCGGCACGGCACCGCGTACGCCGGCGTGCTGCTCGACGGGCTGTCCGACTGGATGTCCCGCAAGGGCTTCGCCGCCGTGGCCGACGCGCGGGGGCTGCTCTCGGTGCCGGCGGGCGCCGACGAGGCGTATCAGCGGGCCGGCTACGTCACCACGATGCAGGCGGCCAACCGCGGCGAGGGCCCCTGGTGACCGGCGGGCGCCGCCGCGTCACCCGCCGGGCGGGCCGGCCAGCGCCCCGGCGACGGCGGCGATCCGCTCGCTGTCCCACTCGACCGCGGGGTCGGGCTCGAGGAACGCCGACGCGATGCTGGCGAGGCCCATGGCCGGCAGGGACCACTCGCCCAGGCCGGCCGCGCCGAACGGGCGCGCCTGCGCACGGAAGGCGGCCACCTCCGGCGTGCAGAGCGCGGTGATGACCAGCCCGCGCATGGTGGCGTCGACCAGCGTGGCGACCGTCTCGAAGGTGGCGCCGAGGCCGGGCCGCAGCCGGTAGCCGAGCAGGCCGGCCAGGCGTTCCCAGGCGCTCGCCACCCTGGCTATGTGGTCGTGCTCGGACCGGGCGAGGGCGGTCTGGACCTGTCCCCGCAGCTCCTCATCGGCGATGCTGAGGAACGTCGCGTGCAGGGCGAGGTAGGTCCGCCACTCCGGCGAGCCGAACAGGGTCCGGAAGTCGAGCAGCGAGAGCTGGCGGAACAACTCCACGACCAGGCCGTGCCGCAGCGCCGGCGTCTCCAGCCAGTCCCGGTGCGCGGCCACGACGCGCCTGATCAGGTCCAGCTCGTCGGCGACGATCGTGGGGGTGGCGTTCCGGGCAAGCTCCTTCACCAGGTCGCTGAAGAACAGGTCCTTGTACGGCCAGCGGCGGTAGACGGCGCTCCGCGACACGTCGGCGCTGCGGATGATCTCCTCGAAGCTGAGGTGGTCCAGGCTCACCGTCAGGCCGGCCCGGTTCACCATGGCCACGGCCGCCCGGAGCATCCGCTGCTCGGTTTCGCGATCTGACAGCCGGCGCGCCCTGCGGGCGAGGCCCGTGGGCGGGTGAGCGTTTCCTGCCAACCCGTGCCTCCCGCTCGTCTCGTTCTCGTCCCTGCCCGCCTGGCGGCTGGCCCTGCCCGCCCGGCGGCTCGGCCGCCCGTCCCGTGGCTCGCCCTGCCCGCCCGCGGTTGAAACTCGGGACTTCGGACTCTATGTCTCAAGTTTAATATTCGCGAGCCTGGGTTGCACGAAGGATAGGCCTCCGGGAACGGCCCGCATCGGCCGGCCCGCGGCAACGGGCCGCGGCGGCCGGCGGCGGCCGCAGCCCGCGCATGCAAAGGGGAACGACATGCTTCTTTCTGACGACAGGCTCCGGGCCATGTACCCGTGCGGCCGGGCCGACGCGACAGCGCGCCGCCTCGCGCGGCTGTGGGCAGCCGTCTTCGCCCTTGGGCTGGCGCCCCGGCGCTGGGTGACCCTCGAGGTCGCCGGGCGGCGCTCGGGACGGGTCACGCGATTCCCGCTGGGCATGGCCAGCGTGGATGGCCAGTGGTATCTGGTGCCGATGCTCGGAGAGCGGTGCAACTGGGTCCGCAACGTCCGCGCCGCGGGCGGGCGGGCGACGCTCCGGCACCGGCGCTCGAAGGAATGCCGGCTGGCCGAGGTGCCGGTGAGCGAGCGCGCCCCGATCATCAAGCGCTATCTCATGCAGGTCCCTGGCGCCCGCCCGCACGTGCCGGTGGAGCGGCGCGCCCCCGTGGCCGACTTCGAGGCCATCGCCCCCCGCTACCCCGTCTTCCGCGTGATCCCGGCGGCGCGGCCTGCCCAGCGCAGGCGGCGCCGGTGGCGATGGCTCCTCGCCGGGGTGGCGGCGTTCGTCATCCTCGCTGTCCTGGCCGCGGCGGCCCTCATCACGCTGCAGCCGGTCCCGGCTCCGCTGGCGCTGCCCAGGGGCGCCGCCAGCCCGCCGTCGGGCCCGCTGCAGGGCATCTGGGATGCTGCCGGCGGATCGGTGGCGGGGTTCCGCGTCAGGGAGACCGTCCTCGGCATGAGCAACGACGCCGTCGGCCGGACCGGCGCGGTGAGCGGGTCCGTGGTGATTTCCGGCGGCCGGGTGATCGCCGCGGCGTTCCGGGTCGGCCTCGCGGGCATGAAGGTGGGAGGGAAAACGCAGCCGCAGTTCGCCCGGAGCCTCGGCACGAGCGGACACCCGGCCGCGACGTTCGCGCTGGCGCGGCCGGTTGCGCTGGGCACGGCCTTCGCCTCGGGCGCGACCGTCACGGTCAGGACCACCGGCCGCCTGACCATGAACGGGGTCTCGCGCCTGGTGGCCGTCACGGTCTCCGGCCGCCGCGATGGCACGGCGCTGCAGGTCGCCGGATCGATCCCGGTTGTGTTCTCCGGCTGGCGCATCAGGGGACCGGACGGCTACGGCTTCATCGCTTCCCTCGCCAGCCGCGGCATCGCCGAGTTCCTGTTCATCCTGCGCCGCCGCTGACGGCAACCGGGACCTTCGTCACCATGCGCACGCCCAAAGGCCCTGGCCCGGCCGCTGCACGCAGGACACGCTTGACCAGCAAAGGGCAGGTGAGGACATGAGCAGCAAGGCTCCGCAGGACACCGTGCAGGCGACGGGCCCCGCCCAGGAGGCAGTGCCTTCCCTGGCCAGCCAGGCAAGCTACCTGATAACGACCGCGGCGCGCGCGCCGTCGGTGCACAACACCCAGCCGTGGCGGTTCAAGGTCAGCGAGGATGCGGTCGAGCTTTACGCCGACCCATGCCGCAAGCTCCGCGTGGACCAGTCCGGCAGGGAAATGCTGATCAGCTGTGGCGCCGCCCTTTTCGGGTTGCGGCTTGGCATTCGCTCGCTGGGGTACCTGCCGGCGGTCACGCTGTTCCCTGACCCGGGAAGCCTGCGCCTGCTCGCCCGGGTGAGCTTCGGTGCCGCCTCGCCGATGACCACTGCGGAACGGCGGATGCTGGAGGCGCTGCCGCACCGGCACACCCACCGCGGCCCGTTCAGCGAGGGGGCGCTGCCGCACGGCCTGCTGCCAGGGCTGCAGCATGACGCGCTGGCCGAGGGAGCTGTGCTGGCGGTGGTCGAGTCGCCGTTCGCCTACCAGCAGCTGGCGGATGTCGTGACCGCGGTGAGCCGCAGACAGGACTTTGACCCGCTGGCGCGCGCCGACGTGCGGCAGTGGTCCAGGGTCTCCGGCAGCGCGTCCAGGGACGGGGTGCCGGCCCGGGCATTCCCGGCCGGAGTCTTCCCGGAATGGATCGGCGGTGAGCGCGGCCGGCTGCGGCAGCGCGACTTCGACCAGGGCCGCCAGATCGGCACCCTCCCGGTCGAAGGACCGCCGGCCGCCGCCACCGCGGTGCTGGTCACGCGGGGCGACAGCAAGATCGACTGGCTGCACGCCGGCCAGGCACTGCAGCGGCTGCTGCTGCACGCGGCAGGGCGGTGGGTCTTCGCCTGCCTGTACACGCAGCCGCTGGAGGCCGCCGCGATCCGCACCCTGATCAGGACCCGCCTCGCCCTGCCGGGCCCCCCGCAGATGCTGCTGCAGTTCGGCCTGGCCACGACGACCCAGGCGACCGCGCGCCGCCAGCCGGGGGAGCTGAGCGAACGGCACCCGTGCTAATGCCGCGGCCCCAGACGTTTGCCCCCTTTCGCCACCCACCAGCCCGGCAGGCCGCGGTCCCGGTCACGGGCGGGCCCGGGGATCGGCCATCGGCAGCACGGTCGCGGTGTCCTCAGATCGGGGAAGAAGCGGGGAGCAGTCCCCGGTTACTGGCGAGGTGACAGTTAACTGGGGACACGTCCCTGGTTATCCTCATACCTCTCCGGTGACCCAGCCCACCCGCGGTCATGCCCTCGTAGGCCCGGTCGTGGAGCACGCCCAGGTCGTGGCTGGGGTGACCGACAGCGAGGACCTCGGCCAGGCCGCGGTCGGCGGCCAGCGCGCCGACGACATCGTCTTGCTGCTGCCGGCCGTCGCCGGCATCACCCGCCGGGCTGGCACCGTGGCCACCGCAGCGACCGAGCGCTTCGTCGCGCTTGCCCTCGATGGCTTCCGCGCCGAAGGAGCCCGCCCGGCGCCGCCGCCGGTGCCGGTCTTCCCCGGGTTCGGCGGACACCTTCCGGAACCGGCCGTGAAGTAGCGGGCCGGGAAACGCTTCTAGAAAAGGACCTCGTCGACCGGGCGCCGCACGCTGACGGCCTTCTCGTCCGTGGTCCCGAGCCGGAGCACCATCTGCGGGTAGGCACGGCCGCAGAGGTGCAGCCGGATGAAGTCACGCAGCAGCGGGATCTCCAGCGGCTGGCTGTGCAGCGCGGCCGCCACGTTGCAGGTGGCGGCGACCAGCAGCACGCGCTGCAGGGCCTGCCCCGCGTGGACCCAGTCGGCCGTGTGGTCGACGCTGGTGGTCAGCAGCCCCACCACGCCGGCCGACCGCACCACCGGCTCCTCTGGGCCGGGCGGCAGCCCCCAGCCGTGGCCGTGGGCGTAGTCGCGGCTGCGGAACGGGGGCTCGGTGCGCTCGGGAACCGCCGGGTAGGCGGTCGGCAGGACGCCATCCTGCCGGTGGCTGTCCGGACCCGGCGCCCACCGGGCCTCCTCCTTGGCCCGGGCGCTGTCCAGCCGCAGCGCGCAGTCCCCGGCCTCCACCACCGCCGCCACGGCCCTCGCCCGCAGCGGGTCGTCGGCCAGCAGGCCCAGCGTCGCCTCTTCCCTGGCCGCCTCCCCACGCAGCGCCGCCAGCAGCGCATCGGGCAGCTGCACCGGATCGAACCCGCCACGGTGCGTGCGGCGCCTGCCGATCTGCCCGAACAGCTCCTTCTCGTAATCCAGGGCCGGCACCTGCTGGTCCCAGGTCACCCGGGCGACCAGGTTGGGCAGGTCCGGGTCCGGAAGCACCCGGACCTTCGGCACGAAGCCGAGGTATCGCAGGGCCACCCGGACGTTGAACAGCGCCGCGCCGCAGCTGATCATCATCTCCCGGCCCTGCGGGTCGGCGACGCGCAGCTGCCGCTCGTTGTTCGCGGTGATGCTGAACTGGCCGTCGCCGTGGTGGAACCGCCACGGCTGGGTGTTGTGCACCGACGGCGCCTGCACCGCCGCGGCGGCGAGGAACCGTGCGATCTCCTCCGGCGAGGCCACCTCTGCATGCAGCCCTCCCGGCGGCGCTTCAAAGATATCCATGGGCTTCTCCCGTCGCGGTCGAGGCGAGCTGGTCAGTCGCCCTCCCCCTATCGAACCGCAGCACCCGCCATCAGCGCACGTCCTAACGTCCGCAGCCGCCCGGGACGTTCGGCCCGCCACGCCGGATCGCGCGTCCCTGCTGCCAGGGACAAAGTGATGAGACCATGGTTCGGGTTGTCGACTATGCCAGCCCCGTCATAAGGAGGCATGACATGCCAGGAATCATTGTCGGTGTCGATGGATCTCACCATTCGACCAAGGCGCTCGAATGGGCGCTGAAGGAGGGCGCGCGCCAGCACGCGCCGGTCACCGTCCTCACCGTTCACGTGGTGCCCTCCAGCCCGTGGACCGGGAACCCGGTGATTCTGGCGCAGGACCCCGCCGAGGAGGAGAAGGTGCGGAAGGCCGCGGAGGAGCTGACGGCCGAGGTCACGGCCGCGCTTGGCGACTCCAAGCCTGAGTCGGTCACGGTGCGGGCCGTCACCGGGTACCCGGCCAACGAGCTGATCTCGGCGTCCCGCGACGCCGACCTTCTGGTTGTCGGATCCCGCGGCGCCGGGGGGTTCGCCAAGCTCCTGGTGGGCTCGGTCAGCAGCCAGGTCGTGCAGCACGCGCACTGCCCCGTCGTGGTGGTGCCAACCGAGCGGTGACGGCCTGGGCCGCGCCCGCGCGGCCGCGGCTGCGCGGGCACCGGCCCCGGGCTCACCGTTCAGCAAAATCCTGCTAAAGGCAAAGGACGGCCGGCTTCCGTCTTCGCGCTCTAGGGAAGGTCTCAGCCAGGTCAATTAAGGCGGGATTCTTCGGCATCGTGGCCGGCCGCCACATTCGGGGGAGATGCAATCATCATTGAGTGCAATGAGGCCTGCCCAGCTGAGTTCGGTCGCCTCAGCCCGCCGCGCCTTTGCCGTGTCCGTGGGCAAGGCCGTGCGCGACGGGAGCCGCCGGCTCGGCAGGGGAGACGGGAGCGCCGCCCCCGGGGCCGTGGCGATGGCCATAGATCCGGGCACCCTGGCGGGGCTCGCCGCCGAGATCCCGAACAGGGCAGTGCTGGTGACCGGGTCCAATGGCAAGGGAACCACCTGCCGGATGCTGGCCGCCGTCATGCGCGCCGCCGGGCTGCACCCGATACTCAACCGCGAGGGCTCGAATCAGCTGTCCGGGCTCGCCACCACGCTGGTGGCCAGCTCGGGGCTTTCCGGCCACCTGCCGGCCGATGACCGGGCGATCGGCCTGTTCGAGGTGGACGAGGGATCCTTTCCGGGAATCGCGCGGCAGATCGCCAGGCCGCGCGCGCTGGTCTTCACCAACGTCTTCCGTGACCAGCTCGACCGGTACATGGAGCCGGCCTATCTCACGTCGATGCTGGAGCGGGCCATGCAGGGCCTGCCCGCCGATGCCACGCTCGTCCTGAACGCCGACGACCCCAGGGTCGCGCATCTCGCGCCAGGTCTGGACAACCCGCGGCTGTATTTCGGCTTCCAGGACACCGGGCTCGCGCGTGACGGCGCCGACCCGACGTCGGATTTCCCGCGCTGCCCGCGGTGCGGCGGCGAGCTTTCCTACCGGTGCGTGTTCTACGCCCACCTCGGCCACTGGGCCTGCCACAGCTGCGGCCTGGCCCGGCCGGAGCCGCAGGTCAGGCTCGCCAAGATCGACCTGCTCGGGTCCGCGTCCTCGCGGGTCCAGGCCGCCACGCCCTCCGCCGAGGTCGTGCTGGAGATCCCGCTCCCCGGGCTCTACAACGCCTACAACGCCGCCGCCGCGCTCGCCGCGGCAGCCGCCTGCCGGCTGCCGGAGCGCGCGTTCCCCGCGATGGAACGGGTCACCCCGAGCTCACTGCGGATGGAGCGGGTTGAGGTCGCCGGGCACAGCGTGTACCTGACGCTGGCCAAGAACGCGAACGGGTA
Organism: Streptosporangiaceae bacterium; assembly: GCA_030038015.1. Classification (GTDB taxonomy): domain Bacteria; phylum Actinomycetota; class Actinomycetes; order Streptosporangiales; family Streptosporangiaceae; genus JASHPR01. Next base: position 1,267 of record JASHPR010000588.1, on the reverse strand, counting down.
CACCGAGGTGCTCCGCGCCGTGCTGAGCGACGGGCAGCCGCGGCGCATCATGCTGGGCCTGAACGACTGCGAGGGCAAGCAGCCCGACACGTCCTGGATCTGGGACGTTGACTTCGACTCCCTGTGCGGGCTCATCCCCTCCCCGGTCCTCACCGGGAACCGCGCGCATGAGCTGGCCGTGCGGCTGAAGTATGCCGGGTGGCTCGGAACCACCAAGGCGACGACGCTCACCGCCGAGCCGGACCCGGTGCGGGCGTTCCAGCTCGCGCTCGCGCGGACACCAGCGGGCGAGCCGCTCTGGCTGGTGTCGACCTCGATCGTGCTGCAGCAGGTCCGCCGCTGGCTGCGGCAGCAGGGGCTGGTCAGGGAAGTGTGGCAAGACCAGGATCGGCGGGCTGGGGCCCGTCCGTGACCACGATGAAGATCACGCTGGGGTTCCTGTACCCGGACATCATGTCCACCTACGGCGACCGGGGGAACGTGGTCACGATCCTGCGCCGCTGCGAGTGGCGGGGCATCGCGGTGGACGTCAGGGAGCTGCGGCTGGGTGACCGGGCCGAGCCGGGGGAGCTCGACCTGATCGTCATCGGCAGCGGCGGCGAGTCCCAGCAGCGGCTGATCGCCGCCGACCTGCACGAGATCAAGGGCCCCGCCATCTGCGAGGCGGTGGCGCAGGGGGCCGCCGCCCTGGCGGTGGGCGGGGGCTTCGAGCTGCTCGGCCGCTCCTGCCAGCCCGGGGCAGGGGCCGAGCTGCCGGGCGCGGGCCTGTTCGACGCCTGGACGGTCGGGCACCGCGCGATCCTCGACGACCAGTACGACACGCTCGCCGAGGCGAGAGAGGACCGTGCCATCGGTGACCTGGTGGTGCGGTGGCACGGCCGCCTCCTCGTGGGGTTCGAGAACCACAGCGGCGGCACCTTCCTGGGGCCGTCGGCGACCCCGCTCGCCCAGGTGGTCAGCGGGTTCGGCAACAACGGCGACGGCACCGAGGGCGTGCGGCTCGGCAGCGCCATCGGCACGCACCTGCGCGGCCCGTGCCTGCCGAGGAACCCGGCGCTGGCGGACTTCCTGATCGGTGCCGCGGTTGGCAGGCGCCATGGCGACGCGGACCTGCCGCCGCTGGCCGACGACGTCGAGTTCGCCGCGCGGGAGGCCGCCATGCGGCGCGCGCGGGCGGCCTCGCGCGCCCGCCGTTCCCGGGTCATGCTGCGCGTGCCCGCCCGGAGCCTGCCCGCCGTGGAGCGCCGATGACCACGGCGGAACGCCG
>JASHPR010000587.1 GCA_030038015.1 Streptosporangiaceae bacterium | reverse complement strand
CGCGGCGCAGCCCGGCGGCCGCCGCGCCGGCCAGCTCGTCCACCAGGTCCTCCCGGCCGCGGGCCCGCTGCCTGATCGCCTCGAAGTCGCGCGCGGCCGCGGAGTGGCCGCTGGCCAGGCCGGTTCCCACGTGCGACGCGTTGTGCGGGCTGAACACCGACCCCGGTGATGCGGTCAGGTGGTAGAGCACCGCGGTGACCCCGAGGGCCCGGCGGACCTCGGCGAACGCCGGGGCGTCCGTGGTCTCCTCGATCAGCCCGAGCTCGGGCAGCACGACCGGGTCGAAGAACCGCACCGTCCAGGCGAGACCGTCCTCGCTCGCGGCCAGCTCGACCTCCTGGCCGCGCGGCGGGCCGAGCGGCTCGGCGGTGGCGATCAGGTGCAGGTTGCGCGCGGCGGCGGCGGCCACCGAGAAGCTGCGCGCGGCGACCAGCGGCATGGCGCCCCGCACGGCGGGCGGGAAGGTCCCGGCCTGGGCCAGGTAGCTACGGTGGATCGCGGCGATGTACCCCGCGACCACGCGCCGCATGTCCTCGGGACCGGCCACGGATCGTTCCGTTCTGGAAAATGGTCTCGTCCCTATTTCCGGAACGATAGCTCTTTATACGGAACGCTAGTCCGGGTACGGTCGAGGCGTCAAGACTTTGAAGGAGGCGCCATGGGTGTCCTGCGCCTTGCCCACGTCGACGTCCGTACCCCGGACCTGGACCTGTCTACCGCCTACTACACCGAGGTCATGGGCTTGTCGGTGACCGCTCGGACCGCCGATGCCGTCTACTTCAAGTGCTGGGACGAGGAAGACCATCACAGCCTGCGGCTGCGCTACAACCCGCGCACCGGGCTGGACCTGTTCAGCTTCCGGGTCGAGGCCGAGGATGACCTCGGCGCCCTGGAGACGGCGGTCGAGCGGTACGGCTGCCACGTCACCAGGGTGAGCAGGGGCGAGTCGGTCGGGCAGGGCGAGTCGCTGCGGTTCGAGATCCCGTCCGGCCAGACCATGGAGCTGGTCTGGGACGTGGAGCGGGTCGGCAACCTGCTCGGCAAGCGCAGCCCGGCGCCGGTGCCCCCGCCGGGCCTGCCGGGCATCGCGCCGCCGCGGCTCGACCACATGCTGATCCACGCCGAGGAGGTCGCCGAGACCGGGTCGTTCTTCCGCGACGTGCTCGGCTTCCGGCTCACCGAGCAGGTGCTCGACGGCAACGGGCACCAGCTGGGCATCTGGCTGCAGCGCTCGGGCCGGGTGCACGACATCGCCGTGGTCAACGGGCCGAACGGGGCCATGCACCACTGGGCGTACTGGCTGGACGACTGGGACCAGGTCCGCAAGGCGGCCGACATCCTGGCGTTCAACGGGGTGCAGATCGACCAGGGCCCCACCCGGCACGGCGTCACCCGGGGGAACACCATTTACTTCTTCGACCCGCTCGGCATCCGCAACGAGGTGTTTACCGGCGGGTACAAGCCCGACCCGGACTTCGAGGCGATCACCTGGACCGAGGACAACTTCGGCAAGGGCCTCTTCTACTACGAGAACGTGCTGAGCCAGCGCTTCCTCACGATGCACACGTAAGGGGCCACCATGAGCGACGGGATCCTGCGGCTGCAGCACGTCGAGGTCCGCACGCCGGACCTGGAGCTGTGCGCCGCCTACTACACCGAGGTGCTCGGGCTGATCGAGACCGCCAGGGAGGCCGAGCGGATCTTCCTGAAGTGCTGGGACGAGCAGGAGCACCACTCGGTGGTGCTGCGCCAGGCCCCGAGCTACGGGCTCGACCACATGTCGTTCAAGGTCGCCGAGGCCGGGGACCTGGACTTCTATGCCGGGCGTCTGGAGTCGGCCGGGACGCCGGTCAAGCGGTACGCCGCCCGCGAGCTCGGCCCGGGCTGGGGCGAGGCGATCAGGTTCGAGGCGCCGTCCGGGCACCTGGTCGAGCTGGTGCACGGCATGCAGAAGGTCGGCAACATGCTGCCGCTGACCAACCCGCCGCCGCGGCCGCAGAACCTGGTCGGCATCGCCCCGCCGCGGCTCGACCACATCTTCATCACCGCCGAGGACGTCGGCGAGACCACCCGGTTCTTCCGCGAGGTGCTGGGCTTCCGGCTCACCGAGCAGATCGTCGCGAACGACGGGCACCAGCTCGCGACCTGGCTGGAGCGGTCGCACAGCCCGCACGACATCGCGATGGTCACCGGGCCCAACCGGGGGCTGCACCACTTCGCGTTCTGGCTGGACGACTGGAACGCCGTCCGGGAGGCGGCGGACACGCTCGCCTACTACGGCGTGGACATCGACGTCGCGCCCACCAGGCACGGCGTCACCCGCGGCTATACCACCTACTTCTTCGACCCGGTGGGGAACCGCAACGAGCTGTTCACCGGCGGCTACTGGGTGGACCCGGACTTCGAGCCGGTCACCTGGACCGAGGAGGAGATGGGGCGGGCAATGTTCTACTACTCCCGCGAGGTCAACGAACGATTTTTCACGGTGCACTCGTAATGACCGCGACCGACCGATACGAGGCGCCCGCCTACCTGGTGCGCTACCAGCAGCGGCGGGCCGCGCAGCAGGCCAGGCCCGGGCCGGGCCCGGGCCAGGGGAGCGGGACCGGGCCCGGCGCGGCGCCGCCGGCCG
>JASHPR010000586.1 GCA_030038015.1 Streptosporangiaceae bacterium | reverse complement strand
TTCGCGTGGACCCGGGCCACGCCGTGGCGCTCACTGCTCGCCGCGACCCTCGACCAGGAGCATGGCGAGATCGTCAGCGGGTCGGTGTCCGCCGAGCCGAGGAACCCAAGCGCCGACCTGCTGGCGGCGTGGCTGAGCTGGCGCCTTGAGGCGCCGTTCTCCCGGGACGACTCTGGTGGCCCAGGCATCACCGAGGTACGGTTCGCCACGTCCGACGGCGACATCACGATCACCAGGCCGGACGGGCGCACCGCGACGCTGAGCAGGCCGCGTCAGCAGGACAAGCGGGTCGCGCTGCACCGCAGGGACACCGCCGAGCTGCTCGCCGAAGAACTGCGCAGGCTCAACCCCGATGAGGTGTACGGCGAGGCCCTGACGCACTACGCCGACAGCGTCGGGAGGTAGGCGATCACCGCCCCCCAGGTACTCATCCACCGGGACGGTGCGCTGCTTGCCAAGGCCGTCGCCGCCCGGCTGGTGACCAGGCTGGTCGACGCGTGGTCGGCCCGCGGTTACGGCTCCCTCGTGCTGACCGGAGGAGGGATCGGCACCCAGGTGCTCGTCGAGCTTGCCGCGGCCCCGGCCAGGGATGCTGTGGACTGGCGGCACCTGGACATCTGGTGGGGGGACGAGCGGTTCCTGCCGGCCGGGGATCCGGAGCGCAACGAGACCGGCGCCAGGGCGGCGCTGCTCGACCACGTCGACGCCGACCCGGACCGGGTGCACCCGATGCCTGGGCCTGACGGGCCAGACGGGCCCGACCCGGAGGCGGCTGCGGCCCGTTACGCGAGCTGGCTGCTGGCCGCCTCGCGACCGGAAGATCACAGCCAGGTGCCCTCCTTTGACGTGCTCATGCTGGGCATCGGGCCCGAGGGGCACGTCGCGTCGCTGTTCCCGGGCATGCCCGCGCTTTACGAGGAGCAGCGGACGGTCGTGGCCGTTCACGGCGCGCCCAAGCCGCCGCCGACGCGGCTCACCCTCACGCTCCCCGCGATCAAGGCGGCCCGCGAGGTCTGGATCATTGCCTCCGGCGAGGAAAAGGCCGGTGCCGTCCGGCTGGCGCTGTCCGGTGCCGGCCCGGTCCAGGTGCCGGCGGCCGGCGCACGAGGCAGGCAGCAGACGCTGTTCCTGCTGGACCGCGCGGCGGCCGCCCGCGTGCCGCCGCAGCTGAGCCGCCTCGCCTCGCCCTGACCCGGAGGCCGCGCAGCGCACGCAGTATGTGGGCGTATGTACCGGCCGCGGGCGGCGGCCCGGCCGGCGCAGGATGATATGACCCGGCCTGGCCAGGATCGCGCCGTGGCCACAGATCCCGGCGCGGGCGGCGGTCGCGAGCACTGCTGGCCGCGGGCGTGGCCACCTGCAGGGCGCTGGTCTCGGTGACCGACAGCGACGTCGTGAACCCGGAGACCGCCCTGCACGCGCGCGGCCCTGGCCGAGCAGCCGCGGATCGTGGTGCGGCTCTACGACGACGACCTCGCCGAGCGGGTCCAGAAGAACGTCAGCAACACCATCTCGCGATCCGTGTCGTACCTCGCGGCGCCGGCGTTCGCCGCGGCCATGCTGGAGCACCAGGTGCTGCCGACCCCCCGCGATCCGGGACACACCTAGACATTTCTGCCACAGGAAACTGGGTCTCCAAAAAGCAGGCTCGCGGCGTTACGATCATGACAGATCTTCCGCTTGGTTCTGCTGAGCCAGCTGTGAAGAGAAGGAAGGTCCGGATATGGCCGGAGCTGCACCTTTCGTCACCAGGGCGGCTCACGGTCGTGCTCCTCGACCTGGCCGCCTGCGCAGCGCCGGCGGCTCTCCGTGCTCCTTCCATCCACCCGAGCGCCTGCCCTGTCCCGCGGGCGACATCCTGCAGGCCTGGCGGGCGCGAGCGCAACAGGAGGAAAAACTTGAGCACCACAGACGATGCTCCAGCCCCCGCACCACCGCCCACGGGTATCGCTGACCCGGCACCGCTCGGGCTGGCCGCCTTCGCCCTGACCACCTTCCTGCTTTCCGCCGTCAACGCGGGCTGGGCGAAGAACTCGACCGGCTTGGACTGGTGGGGCTACGCGATCGCTTACGGCGGCGTGGCCCAGCTGCTGGCCGGCATGTGGGAGTTCCGCAACAGGAACGTCTTCGGCGCGACGGCGTTCTCCACGTACGGCGGGTTCTGGATCGGGGTTGGCCTGTGGCTGCACTTCGTCGCCCCGACCGCGACCCACGCGCTCCAGCTGAACCGCGACCTGGGCTGGATCCTGCTGGCCTTCGCCATCTTCAACACCTACATGCTGATCATCAGCACGCAGGTGAACGTCGCGGTGTTCGGGGTCTTCGTGACCCTTGAGGCGACCGAGATCATCCTGTTCATCGGGAACTTCGTCACCAAGACGCCCGCCCTGCCGCCGTTCCTCGTCTACAACACGGGCGTGATCCAGGCCGGTGGCTACGTCGGCGTGGTCACGGCGCTCGTCGCCTGGTACGCCTCGGCGGCTGGCGTGATGAATGGCATCAAGGGCAGGGTCGTCTTCCCGGTCGGCCAGCCGCTGTTCAAGCTCTGACAGCAGCCCAGAGCGAGACCGATGCGGGGCCCCGGGGACTCGGCTGAGTCCCCGGGGCCCCGATTTTGCGGCCCTCGGTACCGTAGGCACGTGGATCTTCAGGAACGGCACCAGCTCGATGTGGCCCGGCAGCGGGTCGCCAAGGTCAAGGATCGTGCCAGGCCGTGGCAGTCGATCTTCGCCGTCATCCTCGCCATCATCGCGGCGGCCGTCTCCGCCCAGGCCCGGCACACCGCCGACCTGCTGGCCATCGCGCCGCACTCGACCAGCACGATGCTCGCTCCGCTCGGCCGGGAGGCGAACCTGGCCCTGGAGTACGGGGCAGCCATCGCGTTCTTCCTGTTCGCAGCCTTCGCGACGATCGGGCTCGGCAACAAGGCCCGCGAGGTCCTGCAGCCGTCGGTCGGCTCCACGCACGGGGCGGTGATCCGTTTCGCGATCCTCGTCGCGGGCGGCCTCGCCACCATCGTGGTGACGCTGCAGCTGCTCAACATCGAGGTCACCCAGCTGATTGTGGGCGGCGCGGTGACCGGCGTGCTCGTCGGCATCGCCGCGCAGCAAAGCCTGGCCAACGTGTTCGCTGGCATCGTGCTCCTCATGGCGCGGCCATTCCAGGTCGGCGACCGGGTGGGCATCAGGTCCGGCGCGCTGTCCGGCCTGATCGAGGGCACCGTCACCGAAGTCAGCGTGACCTACGTCCGGCTGGAGACCGCCAACGGCCCGATCCACGTGCCCAACTCCCAGGTCCTGGCGGCAGCCGTGGGCCCGGCAGGCGCTGTGCCGTCGCCTCCCGGGCAGAGCCCGCCCCCGGGGGCGGCTCAGGGCCAGGGAACCCAGCCTTCCGGCCCCGGGTCCGCGCCTGCGGGCACCGGAACGCCCGCCCTGCCAGGTACGCCCGCGCCGGAACCGGCGGCCGCTGAAAGGCCAACGCCGCCTGGTCCGGCGGCGGGACCTGCCGTTCCCTCGGGGTCCGCGGTTCCCTCGGAGTCCGCCCAGCCGGAGTCTCCCGGGCAGGGACCCCAGCGCGGCGCCTGCGGGCAGCCTTCCTGATGACACCGGGCGTGCCAGCCTCCTGATGAGCAGCGGCGCGGCAACGACTAACGGTGACTCGCCTCGTATTTCGCGATGACCTGCGCAGGAATCCGGCCGCGGTCGCTGACCTCGATCCCGCTGCGCTTAGCCCAGGCCCGGACCTCTGCGCTGTGCTGGCGATGAGCCGCTGTTCTGCGCCTGGTTCGGTGTACCCTGCCGGTTACCTTCCGGGCTTTGTCAGCGAACCGCCTGAATACCTCATCGAATTTCTCGCTGTGCTTCTCGCATAGATCGATCTCATAGTCCCTGCCGTCGAGACTGAACGCACGCGTCAGGTGCTCGCCTTCCGGGATCTGTTTCGAGTCGTAGTCGCATGCGAATGTGACTGAGACCTTCTGTGCCACTTGCACTCCCCCTTCCCCCGACGCGAATATATCCCCAGGCACATGCCATCTGTAACGGCGCTCTGGCCACGGGTTTCAGGGCAGCTTTGGATTACCGATCCGGCACCCGAAAACTTGCCGGATCAGCCGGACAGTTCGAGGGCCGGGGTGCTGGACCGGCGCTCAGCGGCCGTCAGGACGCCTGCCATAGGGGAACGAATCCGCGGATGGTTCATCCCCGATGTCATCAGGAACGGCGGTGCCGTAATGTGCCGGGTAATCGGCAGAACTAGGGCCAGGAGCATCGCCACGGAGGGCGTCTGAACTTCCGCCCGGGTAATGCGGCACACGAGGCTCTCCCCGGTAATCCGCCGGGCCCGTGCCACCGAGGTACGGATCGCCCGCGGTCTCGCCCGGGTAGCCGGCCTGCCGCCCGGCCTCGTGCGGATAAGCGCCGCTGTCGCCGGCGCCAGGATTCCACGCGCCGGGCCCGCTGCCGGGCGGGAACCCTCCGCCGTAGCCGGCCGGGTCCGCGCCGCCGGCTGGCAGGCCGGCGAGGTATTCGGTTCGCTGCTCCGGCGGGCGCTCCGGGTAATCCGAGGGCCCGGTCAGGTAGTCGGTGCTGCCGGCCCGCTGGCCGGGGGGGTCGGCGAGGTAGTCGGTGCTGCCGGCCCGGTGGCCGGGGGGGTCGGCGAGGTAGTCGGTCTGCCTGGTGCGCTGGCCGGGGGGGTCGGCCAGGTAGTCGGTGCTGCCGGCCCGGTGGCCGGGGGGGTCGGCCAGGTAGTCGGTCTGCCCGGCCCGCTGGCCGGGCGGGTCGGCCAGGTAGTCGGTCTGCCCGGCCCGCTGGCCGGGCGGGTCGGCGAGGTAATCGGTCTGCCTGGTGCGCTGGCCGGGCGGGTCGGCCAGGTAGTCGGTCTGCCTGGTGCGCTGGCCGGGCGGGTCGGCGAGGTAGTCGGTGCTGCCGGCCCGCTGGCCGGGCGGGTCGGCCAGGTAATCGCGGGCCCCGGTTCCGTATGACTCCGGCCCGGGGCTGGGGCCATCGGGCAGGCCGGCCGGGTAGTCCCGGGCACCGGCCCGCTGAGCCGGCGGCTCGCTCAGGTACTCGTGCGTCCCGGTCCGGTAATCCGGCTGGTCAGCCCGCGAATCCGGGGGCATCTGGCCGGGCAGCGGGCCCATGGCACGCATGTCTCCGGCGCCTTCGGCAGGGCGGTTCGCAAAGGCCTGATGGCCAGGCCCATCGGCGTCCCATCCTGCCCGCCGGCCGCCGGGGCCCCGCTGCAGCGTCTCGACCATCCGTGGCAGGTCCGCGATGGCAAGCCGGAACGTGCCCGTGCACATGCCGCCCTGCCAGATGCTGAAGACCGCCACCCCTGTGTCCGCGTACCAGCTGAGCCGCATGCTCCGGGAATTGCCCCGCACGTCGAAGAAGACCTCGCCCAGGCGGGGCAGCGGGGCAGCATCCGATGCCGACATGGAGCCCATGGTTACGCTGAACCATCGCCTTTGTCTAGTTCGTGAGCAGTTGCCGGTGACCCGGCCGGGCTGGGCGGCATCGCAGCGCCCCGGCCAGTTTCCCTGTCCCGCCTGCATGGCGGCGGCCCGGATGGCATGATGGCGTCGGCTCGCTGAAGGTCGGATCCATGGCCGCCGCTTCGCGCACCTGGCGACGGCCCGTGCTCGCGGGAACACTACGGCGACGGAATGCGTTCCACTTTGCGACGGGGCGAATGCCGCAACACGCGAGAATTTTGGTGTCCAGTGAGCCGGACGCTCCGCTAGGTGAGGAACTACACGGTGGGCTGGTTGAGGAGAGTTATTCATGTCTGAGGTACGGCGTCAGGCAGTCCTGCTTCCGAGGCCGAACTGGGGCTGGCAAGACGACGCTGCGTGCCGCGGCAAGGACGTGGTGCTCTTCTTCGGCCCCGATGGCGAGCGGCAGCCTGAGCGTGAGATCCGCGAGCGCAAGGCAAAGGGCGTGTGCGCCGCGTGCCCCGTCCGGGCTGAGTGCCTCGATTACGCTGTGAGCCGCCCCGAGAAGTACGGCACGTGGGGCGGGCTCAACGAGGAAGAGCGCTCGTCCGAGCGGCGCCGCCGGATGCGGCGGGCGAACGCGGCCTGACCGCCGGGCTTTGCGTCCCCGGTCGGCGGTCATTACCCCGCCGGCCGGGGGCCGTGCCGCAGATGCGGATGGCGGATAGCCTCATCACGAGCGGCGCGAGACAATGGGAGCATGATCTGCCCGGCGTGCCGACAGCAGCACCACGAGAAGTGCCCGGACGGAACCTGGTGCGACTGCCAGCACCGGCCGCCCGACACCCAGGCCGAGCCCCGGCTCGGCTGGGTCCGGCAAGGCTGAGCCCGGCCGGGCGGAATAGGTGCGATTGCCGCGAAGTTGACGTGTCACATGGGAGCCAGTGCCTTGCCTCCGGAACCGGGTTGGCCAGCGACGCGCCCCGCGCGCGGGGACCTGGTCGCCGGGACGGCCGCGCGCGGGCCCATGCGCTGGTTCGTGCCGCTGAGCGCCGCCGACCCGCTGCTCGTCACCCGCAGGCACGTTGATTTCCTCAGGATCGGGAGCGCGCTGTGTCTCCCGCGGCCGCTGATCACAGCCCGTCATTCCTGACGGGCGCGTGCCGCGAGCAGCGCCCCGGCCGTTGTCCGGAACCGATGCGCCCACAAAGAACGGGCTGCCGCCCGTGATGCCGGCACGCGCCCCGCGACCGAAGGGACGCAGCGCATGCCAGCACCGAGCAGCACGACGGCCGGTACCGATGCCAGAAGCCAGCGCAGCCGCCGCCAGGGCCGTGGCGACGGGCAATGGGCACTCGGCTACCGGGAGCCACTGAATAAGAACGAAGAGCTCAAGAAGAACGATGACGGCCTGAACGTCCGGGACCGGATCGTCAACGTCTACGCCAAGCGGGGCTTCGACTCGATCGACCCGGCCGACCTCCGCGGCCGGTTCCGCTGGTTCGGCCTGTACACCCAGCGCAGGCAGGGCATCTCCGGCGGGAAGACCGCGACCCTGGAGCCCGAGGAACTCGACGACACGTTCTTCATGATGCGCATCCGCATCGACGGCGGCCAGCTCAGCAGCGAGCAGCTCGCCACGATCGCCGGCGTCTCCCGGCGGTTCGCCCGGGGCACGGCGGACGTGACCGACCGCCAGAACATCCAGCTGCACTGGGTGCGGATCGAGGACGTCCCCCAGATCTGGGACGCGCTCGAGTCCGTCGGCCTGTCCACCACCGAGGCCTGCGGCGACACCCCCCGGGTGATCCTCGGCTGCCCGCTGGCGGGCATCGACGACGAGGAGATCATCGATGCCACGCCGCAGATCCGCGAGACCGCCGCGCGCTACGTCGGCGACCCGGCGTTCTCCAACCTGCCGCGCAAGTACAAGTCCGCGATGAGCGGCTGCGCGGCGCAGTGCACGATCCACGAGATCAACGACGTCGCGTTCGTCGGCGTGCCGGGCCCGGACGGCGAGCCAGGCTACGACCTGTGGGCCGGCGGCGGCCTGTCCACCAACCCCATGATCGGCAAGAGGCTGGGCGCGTTCGTCCCGCCCGGCCAGGTTCCCGACGTCTGGGCCGGGGTCACGTCGGTCTTCCGCGACTACGGCTACCGCCGGCTGCGGCACCGCGCCCGGCTCAAGTTCCTGATCGCCGACTGGGGCCCGCAGCGGTTCCGCGAGGTGCTGGAGCGGGACTACCTCGGCTACCGGCTGGCCGACGGCCCGGCCCCCAAGGCCCCGGGTGCCGGGCAGCGGGACCACGTGGGCATCCACCGCCAGCGCGACGGGCGGTGCTACGTCGGCTTCGCGCCGCGGGTGGGCCGGATGTCGGCGGACTCGCTCGACCTGGTGGCCCGGCTGGCCACGGAGTACGGCAGCGGCCGGGTGAGGACCACCACCGAGCAGAAGATGGTGATCCTCGACGTGCCCGGGGAGCGCACGGCCGAGCTGGCCGCGGAGCTCGACGCCGCCGACCTGCCGGCCACCCCGAGCCCGTTCCGGCGGCACACGATGGCCTGCACCGGCATCGAGTTCTGCAAGCTGGCGATCGTCGAGACCAAGCAGCGGGCATCGGACCTCATCGCCGAGCTGGACCGGCGGCTGCCCGGCTTCCCCGAGCCGATCACGATCCACGTGAACGGCTGCCCCAACTCGTGCGCCCGCATCCAGACCGCCGACATCGGGCTGAAGGGCACGCTCATCACGCTTCCGGGCGGCGAGCAGGTGGAAGGGTTCCAGGTCCACCTGGGCGGGAGCCTGAACGGCGGGGACGGGGCGGACTCCGGCTTCGGCAGGAAGCTGCGGGGACTGAAGACCACCGCCGACGAGCTGCCCGGCTACGTCGAGCGGGTGCTGCGCCGATTCGAGGCCAGCAGGCTGCCGGGCCAGACGTTCGCCGCGTGGGCCGCAAAGGCCCAGGAGGAGGACATCACGTGAGCGTGCAGGCTTTCCACGCAGAGCGCGCCGTTCCGTTCTATTGCCCGTATTGCGGGGAGGAAGACCTGGAACCCCGGGAAGCGGACGGCGAATGGCGTTGCCGCAGCTGCGCGCGGTCGTTCCGGCTACGCTTTGCGGGAACCGGGGCCATCCGGTGAGCCGCGGCACGCTCGGGCCGGCGGAACCGGCCGCGACGCAGAACACCGCGCCCGCGCGTCGGGAGGACGTCACCCGCATGGAGAGGCTGGCTGACCAGGCGGCCGAGGAGCTGGCCGGAGCGCCCGCCGAGGACGTGGTCCGGTGGGCCACGGACACGTTCGGTGACCGGATCTGCATCACCTCGTCGATGACCGACGCCGTGATCGTGCACCTGGTGTCCCGGGTGCGCGAGGGCGTGGACGTCATCTTCCTGGACACCGGCTACCACTTCGCCGAGACGATCGGCACCCGGGACGCGGTGTCGGCGGTCTACCCGGTCAATGTGATCAACGTCACCCCGGAGCAGACCGTCGCCGAGCAGGACGAGCAGATGGGCCCCCGGCTGTACAGCAGGAACCCCGACCTCTGCTGCTACCTGCGCAAGGTGGTGCCGCTCGAGCGGGCACTCGGGCCGTACGACGCCTGGTTCACCGGGGTGCGCAGGGAGGAGACCGACGCCAGGAGCGACACCCGCGTGGTGCAGTGGGATGCCAGGCGGGAGATGGTAAAGGTCAACCCGATCGTTGACTGGACCCAGGCACAGGTCGACGCGTACATCGCCGAGCACGGCGTGCTGGTCAACCCGCTGGTCTACGACGGCTATCCGTCGATTGGCTGCGCGACCTGCACCGTGCGGGTGGAGGCCGGCGCCGACGCCCGGAGCGGGCGCTGGGCGGGCACCGGCAAGACCGAATGCGGCATTCACCTCTGACCCTGGCGCCATGGCCCGTGGCCGCCTGGCCGCCGCCCCCGCTGATCGCCGTCGCCCACGGCAGCAGCGATCCCAGGGCGGCTGCCACGGTCACCGAGCTCATGGACCTGGTGCGCCGCCGGGCGCGCCAGGCCGGGCTGCCCGGCCTGCGGGCGCAGGCCGCCTACCTGGGCCACGCCCTGCCCTCGGTTCCCGACGTGCTGGAGGCGCTGTCCGCGGCCCCCGGCGGCCAGCCTGAACGTGACGCCTGTCCCGCCGTGGTGCTGCCGCTGCTGCTCACCGCCGCCTACCACAGCGACGCCGACCTGCCGGCCGTGCTGCGCGAGGCCGGTGCGCGCCTGCCCCGGCTGCGCATCAGCTACGGCGAGCCGCTCGGCCCGCACCAGGGGCTGCTGCGCGCCCTGGG
>JASHPR010000585.1 GCA_030038015.1 Streptosporangiaceae bacterium | reverse complement strand
CCGGACAGCTTCAGCGCGGTCTCCACCGAGTCGGTCAGCCTGCGCCGGGCCGACTGCTTCACATCCAGCCGGTCGACGACGACCTCGATGTCGTGCTTCTCGTACTTCTTCAGGGCGGGCAGGTCTCCGGTCGGCCCGACGCTGTCCAGCCGGATGACCACCCCGTCGACCCGGGCCCGTGAGTAGCCCTTCGCCTGCAGTTCGCGCAGCATCTCGCCGTACTCGCCCTTGCGCCCGCGTACCACGGGGGCCAGCACCTGGAACCTGGTTCCCTCGTCGAGCTCGAGCACCCGGTCCACGATCTGCTGCGGGCTCTGCCGCGCGATCGGCCTGCCGCATACCGGGCAGTGCGGCTTCCCCACCCGCGCATACAGCAACCGCAGGTAGTCGTAGACCTCGGTGATCGTGCCGACCGTCGAGCGCGGGTTGCGGCCGGCCGCCTTCTGGTCGATGGAGACCGCCGGGGACAGCCCGTCGATGAAGTCCACATCCGGCTTGTCCATCTGGCCGAGGAACTGCCGGGCATAGGCGGACAGCGACTCGACGTACCGGCGCTGGCCCTCGGCGAAGATCGTGTCAAAGGCCAGGCTGGACTTGCCCGATCCGGACAGGCCCGTGAAGACGATCAGCGCGTCACGCGGCAGGTCGAGCGAGACGTCCTTGAGGTTGTGCTCGCGCGCACCGCGGACGACGAGACGATCAGCCACTTTGCGCTCAGTTCTCCGGTTTTGGCGGCGGTCTTCAGGGTCGGGGGACGCTGCGCCATCGTATCCGGGGGGTCTGACAAAACGATGTGCTTCGCCGTGCTTCGGCCTGCGCCGAGGCCACCGGGATGGCAACGTTCCCGCGGCCCGCCGCATTCCCCGGACCCCGCCGTGGGCAGCCCGGCGCTGGCGGAGCCGGCCGGCGGCCACGGCGGGCGGCCCCCTAAGCTGCCGAGGTGGGCGAGACCCGCTGCCGGGCGGTCAGCGGGAGGTGCGGCCCGGCGATCGAGAACCGCGACGGACGGAGGAGAGGATGAGTTACACGGGTGACGTCAGCGTCGGCGGGCCAGCCGACACCAGGGAGCTTCCCGGCCTCACCATCACCAAGGTCGCCGTCGGCCCGGTGGATAACAACGCCTACCTGCTGGAGTGCACGAGCACCGGGGAGCTGCTGCTCATCGACGCCGCGAACGACGCCGACACGCTGCTGAGGCTGATCGGCGGCAGGCCGCTGGCCATGATCGTCACTACCCATCGGCACTGGGATCACTGGGCGGCGCTGCAGGCCGTGCAGCGGGCGACCGGCGCGCGGACGGCCGCCCACCCCGACGACGCGGGCGCGCTCCCGGTGGCCGTCACCGACCTGGTCAGGCAGGGCGACACGATCAGCGTCGGGGACACCGACCTCTCCGTCATCCACCTGCGCGGCCACACGCCGGGCAGCGTGGCGCTGTGCTATGACACCGGCGGCGCCCTGGCCGGCCAGCCGCACCTGTTCACCGGCGATTCCCTGTTCCCCGGGGGCCCCGGCAACACCGAGCACGACCCGAAGCGGTTCGGCCAGCTCATGGACGACCTGGAGCAGCGGGTTTTCGCCGAGCTGCCAGACGGCACCTGGGTGTACCCGGGGCACGGCAAGGACACCACGCTCGGCGCCGAGCGCCCGCACATTCCTGAATGGCGGGCCCGGGGCTGGTAACGGCCTCGGGCAGGCCCGGCATGGACGCTCGGTGCGACGTCGCCGTGGTGGGCGGAGGCCTGCTCGGCCTGGCCACCGCGCGGGCCCTGGCCCGCCGTGGCCTCGCCGTCATCCTGCTGGAGCAGGCCGACGTCGGCCACGACGGCTGCGGGTCGAAGGGCAGCTGCCGGATCTTCCGGCTGGGCTACGACGACCCCGGCTGGGTCCGCATGGCCGAGCGCGCCCGTGAGCCCTGGGCCGAGCTCGAGGAGGAATGCGGCCGCCCGCTGCTCCACCCGGCGCCGCACCTCACCTTCGGGCCAGGACTTGATGCCGTCCGCGCGGCCATGCACAGCGCGGGCGCGCCCCATGAGCTGCTCGCCGCCGCTGAGGCGGCAGCCAGGTTCCCCCAGCTGCCGGTCGGCGGCCCGGCGCTGCTCGAGCCGGCCTCGTGCGTGATCAGCGCCGACGCGGCCCTGCGCGCGCTCGCGGCTGCGGTACCCGACATCCGCACCGGTGCCGCCGTGACCGGCATCGCCGACGACGGCCGCCGGGTCACCGTCCGCACCGCGTCGGGCCCGGTCACCGCCGGCGCCGCGGTGGTGTGCGCCGGGCCGTGGACGAGTGCGCTGCTCGCCGCCGGCGGGATCACCGTGCCGTCGGCGCCCACCCTGGAGCAGGTCGGCTACGTGGCCCCGCGAGCGGAGCCCGGGCCCGCGATGCCGATCTTCATCTGCCACGGCGCCGAGGTGCCCTACGGCCTCCCGGTTCCCGGCTCACCGCTGTACAAGATCGGCTTCGATCACAGCGGGCCGCCGGCCGACCCGGGCAGCCAGGAGCAGGGCCCCGACCCGGTGCTGAGCGCCCGGCTGTCCGGGCTGGCCCGCAGGTACCTGCCCGGCTTCGACCCGGAACTGGCGCGGGCGGAGCGCTGCGTCTACGACAACAGCCCAGACGAGGACTTCATCGTGGACCGGGTGGGCCGCATCGTGATCGGCAGCGGCACCTCCGGGCACGGCTTCAAGTTCGGGCCGCTGCTCGGCGAGTGGCTCGCGGACCTGGCCACCGGCCAGGATGCCGACCCGGCGGCGCGGCGGTTCTCGCTGGGCCGGTTCCGGGCGGCGGGCGCTCACTGAACCAGTGAGGCGTACACGATCACATTGCTCAGGTAGTGGCCGGTCGCATAGTCGAACGTGCCGCCGCAGGTGATCAGCCGCAGCTGGGCGTTGGGCACCGGCCCGTACACGGCCTCGGTGGGGAAGCGGGTCTTGAGGTAGGAGACCACGGCGGTCACCTCGAACACGGCCAGCGTGCCGTCGGCCCGCCGCACGTACACCCGGTCGCCCGGGCGCAGCAGGCGGAGCCGGAAGAAGACACCCGGCCCGCTGACCGAGTCGATGTGGCCGGCGATCACCGCGGGCCCGATCGCGCCGGGGCGCGCGCTGCCCGTGTACCAGCCAGCGACCGAGGGGCTGGCTGGGACCTGCAGGGCGCCGGACGAGGTGATCCCGAGGTGCACGAGCCCGGTGCGGACGCCGATCGACGGGATCACCAGGCCGGTCGGCTCGGGCACGTCCTGTAGCGCCGGCTGGGGTGCTGGTGCCTGCCGGCCAACCGGCACCGGGACCAGCGTCGGCCTGCCCACGGGCAGCGCCGGATGACCTGTCTGGCTGGCCAGGGCCAGGCCGGCCACGCCGCCGCCGGCCATCAGCAGGCCGCCGATGAGCGCGGCGGCGGCGGCCGGCCGGCGCACCACCCGGAAGGGCGAGACGTGCCGGCCGGGCCGCTTCGTCAGCTCATCGGGCATGCATGGCGGGGCGGCGCCGGCGGCGCAGCC
>JASHPR010000584.1 GCA_030038015.1 Streptosporangiaceae bacterium | reverse complement strand
CAGGCAGCGGCCCCCCGGCCCGGCAGCGCCGCCCCACCAACCAGGCAGCGGCCCCGGCCCGGCAGCGCCGCCCCACCAACCGGGCAGCGGCCCCCCGCTCGGAGGCGCGGGGGGCCGCTGTCAGCAGCTAGGGCAAACCTTCCGCTAGTACCAGCCGTCGGCCTCCTCGTGCGCCCACGCGCCGCAGGGCGATCCATAAAGGGACTGGATGTAGCTCAGGCCCCAGCGGATCTGGGTTGCGGCGTCGGTCTGCCAGTCAGGCCCGGCACTTGCCATCTTGGACCCCGGCAGGGCTTGCGGGATGCCGTACGCCCCGGAACTGGGGTTGGTGGCATACACGTTCCAGCCGCTCTCCTCGTTCCACAGCGAGTCCAGGCAGGAGAACTGGCTGGATGACCAGCCGTAGGAGCCCAGCATGCCCAGCGCGATCTGCTGCGGCGAGCCCGAAGCCGCCAGCCCCGGCGGCACGGCCTGGCTCTGCTGCGCCTGCTGCCGGGCCGCCTCGTCCGCGGCCGCTTCGGCGGCGGCCCTGCGCGCGGCAAGCTCGGCCGCCCGCTTCCTGGCCGCCGCGCGCCGCGCTTCGGCCTGTTCCGCGGAAAGCACGGCGCTTTGCTCCTGCCGCAGCGCTGAGGTGGCCCTGAAGAACTGGACTTGCGAGGCTAGCGTTCCGCTGCCATCTGCCTGGGCCGAACTGACACTGGCCTCTCTCGTAGCCGCCAGGGTGCTGGCCGCCGGCTGGGAGGCCACGGTAACCGGCCAGAGGGCCACAACTCCGGAGGCCGCAGCCGCCGTGAGGACGGTCGAGGCCGTTACCGCGATCGTGAGCTTAGAAGGTTTTCCTTGCAGGGGGGTACGACGTCGTACGCGTGACAATAGGAACCCTTGGTCGGGCGCGCGGCGCGCGCTCGGCTACCACCCAGTTGCACTGTCACGCCGCCGTTCGGTCGGCGGCATGCAGCGGCGCACAGGACGTGACGCGGGTTCAGGGCGACGGGCCGCTCCGGGGCGGCCGTCATGCACGCTGGGTGCTTCGGCCATCTACCTTGCCCAAGAACCTGGACCACTGGCGCCAGAAACGGCCCGAAATCCGTATGACATACATCACAGTGCGCCGATGCCTGCCTGCGTCGTTTATCCAATTTGCCCAATCACATCCGATTGGCTGTTCAACGTCGAGGATTGGCAACGGAATGACGAAGCGGATCGCATCGGGGCATTACTAATGTTGCATGGCGAGTTACGATGCGTTATCGCCCGCGCGATCGGGTGTTGCTGACGGTATGCCCGGCCATCTCTTCGCGCCGTCCGGGCATCTCCAGCACAGCCACGACGGCGGCGTTCTCCCTGACGCCCCGCAGGCGGACCGCACCGGCCAGCCATCGGTCAAATGGCCAGCCCGCGCGACTGGTGCATCACGACCGCGGCGCGCCCAGCCAGTGCTTCCGCACCAGCGCGGTGGAAGCGGAAGGCATGCCGACGCCGGTTAACAAAGGCGATCAGCGTCCCTTACCGTCGTCAGACGGTGCTTTGGCGTTGACGAGGACAAGGGCGGGGATCACGGTGGCGAGGAGGATGCCGGTGCCGAACGAGTTCATGGCGACCATCCTCAAACGAGCCGTTGCCAGGACAGCACTGGTGGCAACTTACGTCATAGCCGGAGAGGCCCAAGCCAGAGGCGCAGGGCCGCGCTGAACCCGGGCGCGCGCCCGGAGAACGGCGGCTGACGCGCGGGTGCGCGGTCAGTACCAGCCGTCAGCCTCCTCGTGGTCCCATGCGGCGCACGGCGTTCCGTACACGGACTGTATGTACCCGAGGCCCCACTTGATCTGCGTAGTGGGGTCCGTCTGCCAGTCGGGGCCCGCGCTGGCCATCTTGGATCCCGGCAGGGCCTGCGGGATGCCGTACGCCCCGCTCGCATTCTCGGCGTTGTAGAGCCAGCTGCTCTCTCGCTCCCACAGGTCGTCCAGGCAGCCCCACTGCGAGGTGGCGAACCCGTACGAGGACAGCAGGTTGAACGCGATGGACTGGGCCGTGCCGGGGTCAGGCGGCGGCATGTCGACGAGCACCGAGTCGGCTCCAGCCGTGTCGGAGGAGGAGGCCGACTGGCTCATGGCCATCTTCGGGGTGCCGACCAGGCTCAGCGTCTTGGACGCGGCATCCACCAGGATCATCTGCTGGCGTTCCTGCTCAAGCAGCGTGGCGGAGCGGCTGGTTGGGATCGCCGCGAGCGCGGCGGCAGCCGGGTCGGCGCCCTGGCTGGCTACGTGCAGTTCCACAAAGACCCCGGCGGCCACTGCCACCAGCGCGGTCATCGTCGTGACCAGGAGAAAGCCGAACCGCCGGCGCCCGCGGCGCCTGGCGTGAGCCCGCCTCCGGTGCTGCGACAATGCGGTCCTTCCGTCGGCCAGGCACGCGGGGCAGACCACCCTGCGCGCAGACCGCTGCGGTACAGGGCAGCGAGTCATGTGACGGTTCGGACCAATGCGGCGCTACTAGCCTGGCGGTGGCAGAACTACGCATGTGGGTCCAGTACCGTCGCCGAACTACGTTGCCAGAAGCGAAGGAGTGGACCAAGCGCTTCCGCAGAAAAAGTTGTGTTGCAAACGCGGGAATTGCGTTTCGCAGATCACAGTTTGGCAACGCGTAATGTAATAATTACTCGGCGTAAGAGCGGGATCCTGTGATCACCACTGCCGGTAAGCGAGCCGACACGACACGCCGGGCCGCTACCGCCAAGCCCCGGATGCGGTTAACTAACAAGGCAGGCGCCGGCAGACAGGCCGGTGCTGACCGTTGGCCGTCAGCGGCCGGGCAGGCGGTGACGCTGAGCAGCCAATGGCCGGGCAGGCAGTGACGCTGAGCAGCCAATGGCCGGGCAGGTGGTGACCGTGGGCATTCAACGGCCGGGCGGGTGGTGACGGTGAGCAGCAGTCCCGGAACGGGGCCGGCCTTCGGCGGCACGGGCCCATCGCCCGGCAAGACAACGCCGGGCGCGGCGTCCGGCAATGGCCGCCGCATGTGGGATCTCGGCGCAGGGGACGCGGAGACGGTGCTGGCAGAGGCGCGCAAGGCCCTGTTCGTCATGGTCGGGTTCCTCGCCCTGATCTGGGTAATCCAGATCGCCAACTGGGCCGACCACTACCAGCTCACCTTCGACTACGGGATCCGGCCGCGGGACGCTGGCAGCCTCCCGGACATCCTGTCCGCCCCGTTCCTGCACTTCAGCTGGGCACACATCGAGGGGAACTCCGGCCCGCTGTTCATCTTCGGCTTCCTGGCTGCCTACCGCGGCGTGACCAGGTTCCTCGGCGTGACCGTTCTCGTGATCCTCACCAGCGGCCTCGGGGCGTGGCTCTTTGAGAGCCCTGGGTCGGTCGGGGCCGGCGCGAGCGGGGTGGTCTTCGGGTACTTCGGCTACATCATGGTCCGCGGGTTCTTCGACCGGCATGCGATCGACATGCTGCTCGGCGCGGTCATGGCGCTCTGCTTCGCCTACCAATTCACCGTGCTGCTCCCCCAGGCCGGGATCGGCTGGCAGGCCCACATCGGCGGCCTCGCCGGGGGCGTGGCGGCGGGGTGGGTATTCCGGGACCGCCGCACCGGGGCAGGGCCGCGCACGCGACCGGCCCGGTCGAAGCCGGCGTCGCCATCCAGCGGCCCCCGGGCCGACCTGCACAGGCAGCTTGACGACCTGGGACTGTGACCGTCCGTGGATGTCATCGACGCGCACCACCACGTCTGGGATCTGTCCGTGCGGGATCAGCCGTTTCTGGCGCAGCCGCACCTGGCGCCGCTGCGCAGGAACTTCCTGCTCGCCGACCTCGAGCCCGACGCGGCCGCCCAGGGTGTCACATCCACCGTCCTGGTGCAGACGGTCGCCGAGCCCGGGGAGACGCCCGAGATGCTCGCGCTGGCCGCGGGAAGCCGGCTGATCGCGGGCGTTGTCGGCTGGGTGAACCTCGAAGCCCCCGACGTCGCGGACGCCATCGATGCACTGCGGCGGCTGCCGGGGGGCGGACTCCTGGTGGGGATCCGCCATCCCGTGCTCGTCGAGCCCGACCCGGACTGGCTGACCAGGCCGACGGTGCTGCGTGGGCTGGCCGCCGTGGCCGAGGCCGGGCTGGTCTATGACGTGGTTGCGGCGGGCGCGCAGCTCCGCGCCGCCGTTGCGGCGGCGCGGGCCACGCCGCAGCTGACGTTCGTGCTCGATCACCTCGGCAACCCGGAACTCCGCGCCGAGGCCGACGGGTCGTGGGCGAGCGCGCTGCGCGCCTTCGCGGCGCTGCCGAACACCCTCGGCAAGCTCTCCGGCTTCCTCGGCGAGCCTCCGGCGGACGCCCAGGAGGGGCCGCCAGCGCCGGGCTCAGCCGCGCCGACCGCTCACCTGTGGCCGTACTACGAGATCGCGCTCTCCACCTTTGGGCCGCAGCGCCTCATGTTCGGCTCGGACTGGCCGGTCAGCACGCTGACGATGCGCTACGCGGACATCGCGGCCACAGCCCGCACGCTGACGGCCGGCCTGAGCCCTGATGAGAGAGCCGCGGTGTTCCACGGCACGGCGCGGCGGGGCTACCGGCTCGGCCAGACGCGTTAGCGCACCGGGCCCGCGGCCGGTGCCGCCACGGACGCCGGTGAATGTGACGTCGCGGCAGCCAGCACTGCGCCAGAGCCGCATACACGGCTGCCGGACACGCCGGGCGCTGCCGGGCCCTACTCGGCCTGCGCGCTGCCGGCCGGCGGCTCGCCCTCGCCGGGCGGCTCCCCTCTGCCGGGCGGCTCGGCCCCGCCACCAGACTCCGCCTTACCGGGTGGCTCGGCCTTGCCAGGCGGCTCCGTCTTGCCTGCCTCCCCCGCCCTCCCTGTCTCCCCCGCCCTCGCTGTCTCCCCCGCCTCCCCGGTGATCCGCAGAACGCGCTCGATGGCCTCGATCCGCTCCGCCATTCTGGCGAGTGCGCTCTCGACGTCGCCCATCCAGCGCTCATGGGGCCCGGCGCGGCGCCGCAGGATCTCCTCCGTGGCCTCGGCGGCCGTGGCCCGGCTGGCTGCCCCGCCCTCGGCATCGTGGGTCAGCCGGATGACCTGCTGCCTGACCCGGTTCAGGTCGCAGCCAAGCCGGACAAGCACCTGGGCGGCCACGCCATCGCCCTCGCGGATCAGGCCGAGCAGGAGGTGCTCGGTGCCGATGTAGTCATGGCCCAGGTTCAGCGCCTCCCGCAGCGACAGCTCCAGCACCTTCTTGGCCCTCGGCGTGAACGGGATGTGCCCGGACGGGGCGCTCTTGCCCTTGCCGATGATCTCCTCCACCTGCTCGCGCACGGTATCCAGACCGACGCCCAATGAAGCCAGCGCCCTGGCAGCGACGCCCTGGTCCTCGCGGATCAGGCCGAGCAGGAGGTGCTCGGTGCCGACGTAGTTATGGTTCAGCAGCCTGGCCTCTTCCTGGGCCAGGACCACAACCCGCCGCGCCCGGTCGGTAAACCTCTCGAACATCTCGACCGCCTCCGCCTCCAGTCTGCGCCCGCCACCGGGGTCCGCAACACGAAGCGGGCCGAACTTCCCGTTGCGGCCCGATGCGCGACCATAACCGTGACGGGTCCGCGACGATCTCAGGCAAGGAGGCCGGCATGACCATCGCCCTCAGGACGGTGACCGCCACGCAGGGAGCGACCCGCGCCCTCACCAGCGGAGCCGTCACCCCGCGGCGCTGCTCGCTGGAGTTCGAGGACGTGGCCGGCATGCCAGCCCTGGTCCAGGCGTTCCGCAGGATGGTGCGGGGGCTGGAGTTCGACGTCTGCGAGATGGCCTTCACCACGTACCTGTGCGCAAAGGCGCACGGCAAGCCGTTCACGGCGCTGCCGGTGTTCCTGGCCCGCGGGCTGCACCACGGCGCGATCGTGCGCGGCGCCGCGGCTGGGGCCCGTTCACCCCGAGACATCGAAGGCCAGCGGGTCGGCGTCAGCCGGGGCTACACGGTGACCACGGGGGTGTGGGCCCGGGGCATCCTGCAGGACGAGCACGGCGTTGACCTGAGCCGGGTCACCTGGGTCCGTTCCGGGGACGAGCACGTGGCCGAGTACCGCCCGCCCGCGAACGTTGTCGCCCTGGAGCAGGGCAGGGACCTCGCCGAGATGGTGGCCGCCGGCGAGCTGGCGGCCGGCATCGGCATCGCGGCCGACCGGCCGGGCCTGACGCCTCTCATCGCCGGCGCCGAGGAGGCCGGCTTTGCCTCCTTGCGCCGACGGGGGCTTTACCCCATCAACCATCTGGTGGTCGTCAGGGACGACGTGCTCGACGCGCATCCCGATCTGGCCCCGGACATCTTCGCGGCCTACGCCGCAGCCAAGGACCGTTACGTCCAGCGCCTCCGCCGTGGCGGCGCCGGGGCACTGACGGCCACCGACCTCATGTACCGGCGCGTGATGGAGATCACCGGGGCCGATCCGCTGCCGTACGGCATCGCCCCCAACCGGGCGATGATCGAGCAGCTCGTCCGGCACGCCGTCAGCCAGCGGATCCTCGACAGGCCGGCCGTCGCAGAGGCGCTGTTCCCCGAGAACACCCATGACCTGATCGGCTGAGCTCGCCGGCACCGCGCCTCCTGAACGGGGAGCGGGCTGCCCGGTGCGGGCCGCCTGGATGATCTTTCGTTAACGGAATCAACGCCCTTCGATGGCCGGAACCTGAAATCCCTGCGGCCAGGACGTCACGGCAGCAGGCCAGATGGAGCCGGCCGGTGGCCGCTTCCGGTAACCTGCAACCAGCAGGATCTGCTTGGGCCGAAGGTAGGTATGCGCCTGTCCACTCGTATACCAGCCGCGGTCACCACGGTGGCGCAGGCCTGGCCCACACACGGTGATTGCCATGACTGAGGACACCTACCCGGTGCGATGGACGGGTCTGCAGGCCGTGGTGACGCTTCCCGAGCGCATCGACAGCTCCAATGCCGGCCAGGTCCGCGAACTGCTGTTGGGGGTCATCGACCGCGGCGCCACCGTGCTGGTGGCGGACCTCAGCGCGACCACCTCCTGCGATTACTCCGGCGCGGAGGCCCTGCACCGCGCCTACCAGCGGGCCATCGCAGGCGGCACCGAACTGCGGCTGGCGGCCTGCGCGGACGGTGTCCGCGGCGTGCTCGCCCTCAGCGGGCTCGGCCGGCCGACCCTGGCTTATCCGACGCTGGAGGCGGCCGTCGCTGCCGGGGCGGGGAGCGCGGCGGTGCAGGGCGTGCCAGGAACCCCGGCGAGCGTCGCGGGCGCCGGTCACACGGGCCGCGCCGACGAACTGCTGGATTCGGTCGTCAAGACCGTCTTCGAGGTGGGCATGAGCTTGCAGGCGGCGATCGGCCTGCCGCCTGAGGCCGCCCGGCGGCACATCACCGCCGCTCTCCGCTCCCTGGATGAGGTGGTCAGGGAAGTCCGTGAGTACGTGTTCGCCGAGCGTACCCGGCCTGGCCTTGCTGCAAGGCCCAGTGGCAACGTGCACGAGCGGGTAGCGCTCATCGGGAACCGGATGGCGCTGCTCCATGAGCGCGTGATGCAAACCGCGTACGCATTGCACTCGGCCGCAGCGGATACCGCGGCCCTGCTGGAACAGCGGGCCGACCTGGTTGAGCAGACAGGGCGCGTTGACTATCCGGTCGAGATCAAGCGGTGGCGGGCGCTTGCTCGTCAGGCAGAGCAAATGGCGGAACGCCTGCAGCAGATGCAAGAGCGCTTATGTACACCATTTCATGCAAGGTCGCGATCCAGCGCCGGCGCGCTGAGACGGGAAGGCAGGATCTGGGTGCCGTCCCTGGCCGCCCGCACGCCGCAGGCGCGGCGGCTGGAGCTGGGGCTCGCGCCTTCGGGCGGCCGGGGCTGGGGCTGGCGCTTTCGGGCTGGCTGGCAGAAGCGCCAGGTGCGACATAGCATAGAGTATGGGTATCTGGGCATCTCGCCGTCCCGGTCCCTGGCGGCTTCTTCCTCATCCCGGACTCCGGTGAGGCCGTACACCGCGCCAGGAGCCAGGTATGAGCGGATCTGTTGTGGCGCAGCCGTGGGCTGCGGGGGCGCTGGGCGGGCTGGCCGCTCAGGTTCAGGGGGCGGCCGTCCGCCTTCGCTGCCTGGCAGCTGCGCGCGGCCCCGCAGGTGCGCCGTTTCGTGATGAAGGGCGCCAGCCGGACGGCCGCATGCTCACCACGCGGCGGAGGCGTCGCGGGCGGCTTCCACGTGGCCCGGGGGGCTGAGCTGTGCTGCCTCGAGGCCAGACCCAGGCGGGGAACGGTGTCCTCCCCGGCGCCAGTCCGCAGGGGGTTGTTGAGGCGCGAGTGGAACGTGAGCAGCATCCTCACCGCGGCCCGGGAAACTGGGAGCGCGCGGCGTGGCCGGAAGCGATGGCGGCGCTGGACTGGCTGCCGTTGCCGTCATTGATGCTGGCTCCGGACGGCTCGGCGCTCGAGGCGAACGAGGCGTGGGCGGGGTTGTCTGCGGCACCGGCGGAGGCGGCGCG
>JASHPR010000583.1 GCA_030038015.1 Streptosporangiaceae bacterium | reverse complement strand
GCGGCCGCGCCGCCGGGCACCACCCACGGGCTGAGCAGCGGGCGGCGCGGCGTGTCGGAGATCGCCCGGAGCACCACCGCCGGGCGCCCGGCCGCGCCGCCCAGCAGCATGGCCGACTCCATGTCCGCCGCCAGCACGCCCTCGCCGGCCAGGCGCTCGGCCTGGCCCCGGCGGACCAGGTGGTCCACCGTGACGATCTTGCCGGCGGTGGCCCGCAGCCCGGCCCGGCGCAGCTCGCCGGCCAGCAGCGGCGCGGACGGGCAGCTGACCACGGCAGCCGACCCGTTCTGGCCGACCTGCGAGCCCACGACCAGGTCCCCCGGCTGCTGATCGGCCGCCAGCCCGCCGCCCGCTCCCGCGATCGCCAGGGCCCTGAACGTGACGCCGTGCAGCCGCTCGGCCGCCGCGGCCGCCCTGGCCGCGCCGTAACCCGTGCGGAGCACCTCGCCGTCCGCCCCGATTCCCCGGCGCGCGGCGCGGGCCTCCAGCCGCAGCGGAGAACAGACGACCAGCTTGCCGGTGATTGACGTCTCGCTCAACCCGCACCCCCCGGTATCCCAGGCTCGCCAGCCCTGCCATGTCTGGCACCGCCCGGCCCGGCGCCGGTCACGTAGCGGCCGAGCGCGCTGACCGGGAACACCAGCCGGTACAGGTGGTAGTTGATATAGAAGTCGCCGGGGAAGCCGGTCCCGGTGAACTGGGGCTCGTCCCAGCTCCCGTCGGGGCGCTGGGTGTCCGCCAGCCACCGGACGCCGCGCTCGATGCTGGCCGCCTCCGGCGCCTCGCCGCTGCCGCCGGTCGCCGCGAGCAGCGCCAGCAGCGCCCACGCGGTCTGCGACGCGGTGGACTCGCCGCGGCCCGCCCGGCCGGGATCGGTGTACGAGCGCAGGTCCTCGCCCCAGCCGCCGTCCGGGTTCTGGTGGCTGACCAGCCAGGACACCGCGCGCCTGATCGCGGGCTTGCCCGGCCGCACCCCGGCGGCGATCAGCGCGGGAACCACCGCGCCGGTCCCGTACACGTAGTTCGCGCCCCAGCGGCCGAACCAGGAGCCGTCGCTCTCCTGGGCCCGCAGCAGCCAGGTCACCCCGCGCCGGGCGGCCTTGCTCGCGCCCAGGCCCGCCGCTGCCAGCGCCTCGACCGCGTGCGCGGTGACGTCGGCCGAGGGCGGGTCGACGACCGCGCCGAAGTCGCAGAACGGCAGCTTGGTCACCAGCCGGGAGGTGTTGTCGGCGTCGAAGGCGCCCCAGCCGCCGTCCTTGGACTGCATGCCGATGAGCCACGCGGTCGCCCGCGCCGAGGCCTCCTTGATCGCCTCGGCCGGCCAGGACACCTGGCGCAGCGCGAGCAGCACCTCGGCCGTGTCGTCGACGTCCGGGTAGCCGTCGTTGTCGAACTCGAACGCCCAGCCCGCCGGGGCAAGCCCGGGCCTGCGCACCTGCCAGTCGCCCGGCCCGCGGATCTCCTCGTCGAGCACCCAGCCGGCGGCCGGCAGCAGCGCCGGGTGATCGGGCGGCAGCCCGGCGTCGGCCAGCGCGATCATCGCCAGCACCGTGTCCCACACCGGCGACTGGCAGGCCTCGAGCCGCCGGAGGCGCCCCTCCGGCGTGTCCTCCCAGACCGTGAACCGGTCCAGGCCGGCCAGCCCGCGGCTGATCACCGGGTGGTCGAGGCCGTAGCCGAGCAGGTGCAGCGCGATCAGCGAGTAGACCCAGGGCGGCTGGATGCCGCCCCAGCAGCCGTCCCGCTCCTGCCGGGCGATGATCCACTCGGCGCACCGGCGCAGCGCGGCCTTGCGGACCGCCCTGGCCGGCGCCAGGGTCGGCAGCCGCCGCTCGTACCGGTGCAGCAGCCGGTCAAGGCCGTTGAACACGGCCGCCCACCCCCCGCCAACCGCCCCTTCCCCCTTCACTCCCGCCGCCGCGGCCGGCCGCCGGGCCTGGCCAGAGCCCCGCGGCCGCAACTCGTTCAAGGTGAACGGCAGCGTCCGGACCGGTCGCAGTGAGCCAACGATGGTCAGCGGCACAATGGTCTGGCGTGCCCAGCACGCCCAGTCATACACGTTGAGCGGGAACCAGGCCGGGAAGTAGATCATCTCCGGCGGCATGACCGGGATCTCGTCCCATGGCCACTCGCCGAACATGGCCAGCCAGATGCGGGTGAACACGCGGGTGGCCGGTACCCCGCCCTGGCCCCGGATCCAGCCCGCGGCGCGGGCCATGTGCCCGGCCCCGGGGGCGTCGCCGGCCAGCCGCAGCGCGACGTACGCCTCCACCGTGGTGGACAGGTCGGCGTCGCCGCCGCGGAAGTTGGCCCAGGTGCCGTCCGCGCGCTGGCAGAGGCGGATCCACCGGGCGGCGGCGGCGGTCTGCTCCGCCGTGCGCACGCCGAGGAACTCGCGGAGCAGCAGGTCCTCCGCGTCCATGGTGACGTTGGTCTCCAGCTCGCCCTGCCACCAGCCCTGCCGGTGCTGCAGCGTGAGCAGGTGGCCGACGGCGCGCTCCAGCGCGTCGGCGCCCGCCTGCGCCGCGCCGGGCCCGCCCCGCCGTGCCGGTGTCACCGGGCTTGTGGCCGTCACCGCTGCTGTCCCGCCTCTCTCCCCCGCGTGCCGCGGCGATGTCACCATTGGCGCGCCGTGATGAACTCCGCGATGTGGGCGAATTCCGCCCGGACGTCCTCGGGCATGCCGGCCTCGGCCAGGCACGTGCCCGCCAGTGCCAGCGCCGCGTCGGCCTCGGCCTCCGCCCAGGCCCGGCCGCCGGCCGCCGCCACGAGCCGGGCACCCCGGGCCAGCTCGTCCTCGGTCAGCGCCCGTGGCGTGGCGAGCAGCGCGGCGAGTTCCCGCCCTGGCTCGGTGCCGCTGGTCAGCGCGGCCACCACCGGGAGCGACTTCTTCCTTGCCCGCAGGTCGGACATGACCGGCTTGCCGGTCACCTCCGGGGCGCCCCAGATGCCCAGCAGGTCGTCGGTGAGCTGGAACGCCAGGCCCACGTGGGCCCCGAACCCGGCCAGGCCCATGGCAAGGGTCGCCGGCGCGCCCACGTAGATGGCGCCGATGCTGCAGGCGCATGCCATGAGGGCCGCGGTCTTGTCCCCGGCCATCTGCGTGCACTCGTCCAGCGTCACGTCGTCGCGGCGCTCGAACGCCAGGTCGGCGCCCTGGCCCGCGATCAGCCGCTGCACCGCCGCCGACAGGCAGCGCGAGGCCCACAGGCCCTGCGGCGCCGGCCCCTCCAGCAGCAGGTCCTGGGCCAGCATCAGCAGCGCGTCGCCGGCCAGGATCGCCGCGCCGACCCCGTACACCGTCCAGGCGGTCGGCCGGTGCCTGCGCTCGGTGTCGCCGTCCATGATGTCGTCGTGCAGCAGCGAGAAGTTATGCACGAACTCCACCGCCGCGGCTGCCGGGCGCCGCGCTCGGCGGCAGCGCCGGCCGCCCTGGCCGACAGCACGGCGAGGGCCGGCCGCAGCGCCTTGCCCTGGCCAGCCGCGACCGGCGTACCGTCGGCGTCGGCGAGCCCGAGGTGATAGGCGGCGACCAGCCTGATCTCCGGGCTCAGCCTGCCGACCCAGTCGGCGA
>JASHPR010000582.1 GCA_030038015.1 Streptosporangiaceae bacterium | reverse complement strand
GGCCTCGACCGCGCTCGACACCTCCGTAGGGGTGGCCTGGCCCGCCTCCGCCGGAGCGCCGTTGCGTTCCACGGCGGGCGGCGCGCCGGGCCCGGGCACTTCTGCCCGGAGGGCCTGGGGGACCGCGAGGCCCTGGCCGTTCTCGGCGGCCGGAGCGGCGGGAGCGGCGGGAGCGCCCCGCCCGCCGGCAGCGGCGTCAAACGCGGAGCTGAGCATCTTCAGCGCGCTGGTCAGCTCGCTGGGGACCATCCAGACCGTGTTGCCCGGGCCCTGAGCGAGCTGCGGCAGGGTCTGCAGGTACTGGTAGGCGAGCAGCTTGGGATCGGGATCGTTGTCGTGGATCGACTGGAACACCGCGCTGATCGCCTGCGCCTGGCCCTCGGCGCGCAGGATCGCGCTCTGCTTCTCCCCCTCGGCGCGCAGGATGTTGCCCTGCTTGTCCCCGTCGGCGGTGAGGATCTGGGACTGGCGGACGCCCTCGGCGTTCAGGATCGCGGCGCGCTTCTCCCGCTCGGCCCGCATCTGCTTCTCCATCGCGTCCTTGACGCTCTGCGGCGGGTCGATCGCCTTGATCTCCACCCTGGTGACCCGGATGCCCCACTTGCCCGACGCGTCATCAAGCACCCCGCGGAGCATTGTGTTGATCTTGTCGCGGGAGGTCAGGGCCTGCTCCAGGTCCATCGAGCCGATCACGCTCCGCAGCATGGTCGCGGTGAGCTGCTCGACGGCCTGGATGTAGTTGACGATCTCGTAGTCGGCCGCCCGCGGGTCGGTGACCTGGAAGAACAGCACCGTGTCGATGCTGACCACCAGGTTGTCCTCGGTGATCACCCGCTGGCCCTGGAACGAGACCACCTGCTCCCGCAGGTCGATGAGCGGCTTGACCCGGTCGATGAACGGGATGATCACGTTCATCCCGGGCTCCAGAGTCTTGCGGTACCGGCCGAGCCGCTCGACGTTGCGCGCCCGCGCCTGCGGCACGATCCGCACGGTCTTGACCGTGAACAAAGCGACCAGCAGGACAAACACCACGGCGGCGATGAGGACAGCCAGTTCCATGGCTACTCCCTGGGGTAAACGAGCGCGGTCGCGCCCTCGATCTGCATGACGTCGACGGTGGTGCCCTTGGGGATCGTCATGGTCTCGTCATAGGACCGCGCCGACCACTCCTCACCGCCGATCCTGACCCGCCCGCCGTGCGCGGTGACCTCGTCAAGCACGTATCCCGACCGGCCGACCAGGGCCGCGGTCCCGGAGCGCAGCAGCGGCGGCTGCCTGAGGTGCCGCATCGCGAACGGCCGCGCGATGCCAAGGCCCGCCGCCGACGCGAGTGCGAACGCGCCAAACTGGAGCGCCGCGTTCCCCCCGGCGGCGGCGACCCCGGCGCCGACCAGCGCGGCCACCGCCACCAGGCCGAAGGCCAGCGTGGCGGTCATGATCTCGACCACGCCGAGCACTGCCGCGACGACGAGCCAGATGATCCAGATCCCCATTGGCGCGCTCCGGGGACAACGATGAGCTGTTACTCCTGACATTAACCCCGCGGCGGTAATGGCCGCACCACGCCGGGCAACGGACTTTGGCCGAGCCTTCACATCGGGGTGCTGAGCAGGCAGCATGGAGTGACCCAGAGCCAAAGGACCATCCCATGCCCAGCACGACAGAGCTCTCATACAGCCACGGCGCCTCGGCCACCTCGCTGCTCGGCGAGACCATCGGGGATAACCTGCGGCGGGTGGCCTGGCAGTTCGGCGGGAGCGAGGCCATGGTGGACGTGCCCTCCGGCCGCCGCCTGACCTACCAGGAGCTCGACGCCGAAACCGACGTCCTGGCCAGGGGCCTGCTCGCGGCCGGGATCCAGACCAGGGACCGCGTCGGCATCTGGGCGCCGAACTGCGCCGAGTGGGTGCTGCTGCAGTTCGCCACCGCCAAGATCGGCGCGATCCTGGTCAACATCAACCCCGCGTACCGCAGCCACGAGCTTGAGTTCGTGCTGCGCCAGTCGGAGGTCCGGATGCTGGTCAGCGCGGAGAGCTTCAAGACCAGCGACTACCGGGCGATGATCGGCGAGGTCAGCGGGAGACTGGGCAAGCTGGAGCAGGTGATCTTCCTTGGCACGCCGGAGTGGGACGGCCTGTTCACGGCCGGGGGCAGCGGCGACGGCGGCGCGCTGGCCAGGCGGGAGGCCGAGCTGGCGTTCGACGACCCGATCAACATCCAGTACACCAGCGGCACCACGGGGTTCCCCAAGGGCGCCACGCTCTCGCACCACAACATCCTCAACAACGGTTTCTTCATCGGCGAGATGTGCCGCTACACCGAGCGGGACCGGGTCTGCATCCCGGTCCCGTTCTACCACTGCTTCGGCATGGTGCTCGGCAACCTAGCCGCGGTCACACACGGCGCCTGCATCGTGATCCCGGCCCCGGGGTTCGACCCCGCGGCCACGCTGCGCGCCGCGCAGGATGAGCGGTGCACCTCGCTGTACGGGGTGCCGACGATGTTCATCGCCGAGCTCGCCCTGCCCGATTTCGCCGGTTACGACCTGTCCACGCTGCGCACCGGGATCATGGCGGGGTCACCGTGCCCGGTCGAGGTGATGAAGCGGGTGGTCAGCGAGATGCACATGTCGGAGGTCACGATCGCCTACGGCATGACGGAGACCTCGCCGGTGTCCTGCCAGACCCGTCCCGATGACGACACCGAACGGAGAGTGTCCACGGTCGGCCGGGTGCACCCGCATGTCGAGGTGAAGATCATCAATCCCAAGACCGGGCTGGTCGTGCCGCGCGGCGAGCCTGGCGAGATGTGCACCAGGGGCTACTCCGTGATGCTCGGCTACTGGGACGAGCCGGAGAAGACCGCCGAGGCGATCGACGCCGCCCGCTGGATGCACACCGGGGACCTGGCCGTCATGGACGCCGCCGGGTACCTGAACATCGTCGGCCGGATAAAGGACATGGTCATCCGCGGCGGCGAGAACGTCTACCCCCGCGAGGTCGAGGAGTTCCTCTACACCCACCCGGCGATCGAGGACGTCCAGGTGATCGGGGTGCCGGACGTGAAGTACGGGGAGGAGCTCTGCGCCTGGGTCAAGGTCCGCGCCGACGCCGAGCTGACGGAGGAGGACGTCCGGGCGTTCTGCGTCGGCAAGATCGCGCATTACAAGATCCCCCGCTACGTGCGCTTCACCCAGGAGTTCCCGATGACGGTGACCGGCAAGGTGCAGAAGTTCAGGATGCGGGAGACCTCGGTGGGGGAACTCGGCCTGGAGGCCGCCAGCAAGACCCGCACCGCCTGAGCGGCCCGCGTGCGCGGCGCTCTGCCCGGGCTCACGAGCACGCCTGCCCCATGCGCTGCCCGCCCCACGGCGGACAGGAGCGCCAGGCCGCCCCATCCGCCGGTGCCGATCAGTGTCGTGGAGTCCTCGCTGTCACTAGAGGAATAGCGCGGAGTCCACGACATCATTGCGGGCGCGCGGGATCATTGCGGGCGTGCGGTCATTGCGGGCGCGCGGGGTCATTGCGGGCGTGCGGGGTCATTGCGGGCGTATGGGATCAGCGGGCGCGCGGGATCATTGCGGGCGCATGGGATCATGCGGGCGCGCGGGGCGCGGGCAGGCGGGGTCAGTTCCTGCGGCCGGTCAGGGCGAGGCTGACGCCGAGCCCGATCATCGCCAGGCCCCCGGCGCCGCCGACCAGCCCGAGCCGCCGCGGCGACCTGCCGAACCAGGACCGCACGGTGCTCGCGGCCAGCCCGTAGCAGCTGTCGGAGGCCAGGCCTATCGCCACCGACAGCGCGCTGAGGATCAGCATCTGGGCCGGGACGTGCCCGGCCTGCCTGTCCACGAACTGCGGCAGCACGGCGGCGAAGAGGATCACGGCCTTGGGGTTCGTGATGCCGACGACGAACCCCTCGCGCGCCGACCTGACGCCGCCGCGCGGGCCGGCCGCCTCGGTGAGCACCCGGGCCAGCGAGTCGCGCTTCCGGAACGCCTGGATGCCAAGCCAGACCAGGTAAACGGCGCCAGCCAGCCGGATCGCCGTGAAGAAGCCCACCGAGCGCTCGACGATCGCGCCGATGCCGAGCGCCACGCAGACCGCCACCACGCAGTTCCCGGCCGAGTGCCCGGCCACGGAGGCGAGCGCGGTGCCGCGGCCGTGCGCCAGGGCCCGGCCGACCACAAACAGCACACCGGGCCCGGGGATGACGATCAGCACGAACGCCGCGAGCGCAAACCCTGCGATCTGGCCAGCCGAGACCACACAGCTACCCTAGCGGCCGCCCGCCCCAGCCACGGCGCAGGCCGCGTCGGCCCCCGGCCCGCGCTCCGGCCCCGGCCCTGTGGCCCCGCGCACGTGGCGGCCGGGTCGCCTAGATGATTAGCTAAATGACTATACGTTCGGGAACGTCGTCCGCGGTGCGCGGGACGGCGGGCGGCACGATCGGAGGCAGTGATGGCCCAGGCAACGACGCCGGCGGACGACACCAGCGCGCTCACCCCTGACGCGGTCGCAGCCGTCGAGACCCGCATCCGGCCCTATGTGCGGTGCACGCCGGTCATCGGCCTCGACCGGGCCGACTTCGGCCTGCCGGCCGGTCCGCTGATCCTCAAGCTGGAGCAGCTCCAGCACTCCGGGTCGTTCAAGGCCCGCGGCGCCTTCGCCAACCTGCTGCTGCGCGAGATCCCAGCCGCCGGGGTCGCGGCGGCCTCGGGCGGCAACCACGGCGCCGCGGTTGCCTACGCGGCCGGGGTGCTCGGCGTGCCCGCCCGGATCTTCGTGCCGGAGGTCTCCTCGGCCGCCAAGGTCAGGCGCATCCGCGGCTACGGCGCCGACCTGGTGGTCGAGGGTGCCACGTACTCCGACGCGCTTGCGGTCAGCCAGCGCTGGGCCGCCGGCAGCGGCGCGATGCCCGTGCACGCCTTCAACCAGGCCGAGACCGTGCTGGGCGCGGGCACGCTGGGGCTGGAGCTCGGGCGGCAGGCCCCGCAGGCCGACGTCGTGCTGGCGGCCGTGGGCGGGGGCGGGCTGCTGTCCGGGATCGCGACCGCCCTGGCGGGCACCGGGACCCGGGTCGTGGGGGTGGAACCCGAGGGCGCGCCGACGATGACCAGCGCGCTGGCGGCCGGCGGGCCGGCCGACGCTCCCACGGGCAGCGTGGCCGTGGACTCGCTCGCGCCGCGGCGGGTGGGGGCCCTGACGTTCGCCGTGGTCTCGCGGCTGGTGGACGACGTGCTGCTGGTCGGCGACGACGCGATCCTGCGGGCACAGCAGGCGCTATGGGAGACGCTCCGGGTGGTGGCCGAGCCAGGCGGGTGCACGGCCCTCGCCGCCGTGCTCTCCGGCCGGTACCGGCCCGGGCCCGGCGAGACCGTCGCCGTCGTGGTCAGCGGGGCCAACACGACCGCGGTGAACTTCGGCGGGTGAGCCGCCCGCGCTGCCCCTATACGCGCTGCTCCTATAGGAGAGCGGCCCGCGCCGTCGCCAGGCCGAACTCGCCGCCAGTTCCATGATCGTGGTTGATTGACGACGCATATCGTTCCCGATCAACCACGATCATGAAAAAACGTTCCTAGAAGATATTGCGGACACATTCAGGAGGCCGGAAGGCTGCAACGGGTTAGCCGGAAAGGCATTTAGGCCCCGGGGCGGCCCGCACTGTCGCCGCGGGCTGCCCCGGGCGCACTATGGGACTGTGAAGGCACAATCCTCCCGGTATGCCGTGCCAGGGCCGCACGGCGCCGCCGCGGCTGCCGCGCTCGGCGCCCTCGCGCGGAGCCCGCTGGACGGCTACGTGCGGCTGGCCGCCAGGTACGGCGACACGATCAGGCTCCCCTACTCCCCGGGGAACAGCTTCTACCTGCTGAGCCGGCCAGAGCACGCCGAGCACGTGCTTGCCGCGAACCAGGACAACTACGTCAAGGCGGTCACCTACCGGCCGCTGCGGGCCCTGGTCGGGGACGGCCTGCTGACCAGCGAAGGCGAGCGCTGGCGGCGGCACAGACGGCTGGTCCAGCCGGTGTTCTCGCGGCGGCACGTGACCACGTTCGGCCCGTTCATGACCGATGCCGCGCAGCGGCTCGCCGCCCGCTGGGACCGGCTCGCCGACGGCACGGTGATCAACGTCGCCGGCCAGATGAGCGCCCTGGCGCTGGACATCGTCGGCCTGGCGCTGTTCGGCTCCGACCTGAGCAGCGACGCCGACCAGGTGAGCCGCGCGATCGACGCCGGCCAGCGGGTCGCGGTCATGGCAACGTTCCTCCCGCTGCGGTGGGGCCCGAGGTCCACCCGCGCGCTGCGCGCGTTCGCGCGGCGGCTTGGCCGCACCCCCGAGGGGGTGGAGGGCACGGTCGGCCGGATCGTGTCGGGGCGCCGCGCCGCAGCCCGCGGGGGCGCTGCTGATGATCCCGGCCGGGCGGGGGCCGGGGATTTGCTCGACGTGCTGCTCACGGCCGGCGGCCCGGACGGCTCGCCGCTTACCGACGCGGACATCGGCGACGAGGTGGCCACGTTCATGCTGGCCGGCCACGAGACGACCGCGAACTCGCTGTCCTGGACCCTGGCACTGCTCTCGGCGCATCCGTGGGCCAGGGAGCAGCTCGAGGCGGAGCTCGACTCGGCGCTCGGGGACCGCGATCCCGAGGCGGACGACGCCGACAAGCTACCCTGGACGCGGGCCGTGGTGTCCGAGGCAATGCGGCTCTACCCGCCCGCCTGGACCATCGAGCGCAACGCGCTGGCCGCCGACGAGGTAGCCGGGGTGCGCATCCCGGCCGGCAGCCTGGTGGCGATCCCGCCGTACCTGATCCACCGGCACCCGGACTTCTGGGCGGACCCGGCCGGGTTCGACCCGCGCCGGTTCCTGGCGGACGGCGAGGCGCCCGGCACCGGGCGCCCCTGGCACCGGTACGCCTACATCCCGTTCGGCGGCGGCCGCCGGGCCTGCATTGGCGCGTCGTTCGCCGAGCTGGAGACCGTGCTGGTGCTGGCGACCATCGCCCGCCGGTACCGGCTGGAGCTGACGGTACGCGGGATCCCGGCGCCGGCCGCCAACATCACGCTGCGGCCGGGACGGGGGCTGCCGATGCGCCTGCTCCGCCGGTCCTGACCGGCAGGCGGCC
>JASHPR010000581.1 GCA_030038015.1 Streptosporangiaceae bacterium | reverse complement strand
GCCCAGGCGGCGGCCTGCCGCGGCCAGGGAAGCGCGTCCTGCCGCAGGGGCGGGGGTGCGCCGGCCGCGGCGGGCCCGGCATGCCGGGGCGGGCGGCGGGCCGGTATCACGTGCACCTCGATCGGGCCGGCGGCCCGGATCGCCTTGTTGATCACCGAGCCGTGCAGCAGTTCCCTGCCCCGGGACCAGCGGGTCGCGCCGAGCACCAGCTGCCGTGCGCCCTCCGCGCGCGCGAAGTCAAGGACGGTGGTGGCCACATCGACGCCGGCGAGTTCCTCGTACCGGCCGCCCAGCTCCGCGAGCAGGCGCCGCTGGCCCGCCAGCCAGGCCGGCTCCGCCTCGGTCAGGCCGCTGGGCTCCCGCACGTGGACGCCGATCAGCTCGCCGTGCACGGAGGTGGCGATCTGGGCCCCCCGCCGCAGCACATGCTCGCCCTCGGGCGCGCCGGTGAG
The DNA here is from genome assembly GCA_030038015.1 of Streptosporangiaceae bacterium. Classification (GTDB taxonomy): domain Bacteria; phylum Actinomycetota; class Actinomycetes; order Streptosporangiales; family Streptosporangiaceae; genus JASHPR01. Next base: position 3,716 of record JASHPR010000581.1, on the reverse strand, counting down.
CGCGGCGACCACCCGCTCCGGCGGCGCCGGCGGCAGCGCGGCCGGGCTCAGGGCGCTCCGCGCCGCCGCGTCGAGCAGGTCCCGCTCGTCCAGCCAGCCCAGCGCGAGCCCCCGCAGCGCGGCCAGGTGCTCACGGGTGTAGAAGCCGGCCAGCGCTGCCTCTTCCGCGCCTGCGGCCAGCGTCCCGCCGCGGGAGATCCGGTGCCGCAGCTGCCGCGGGGCGATGTCGATGAACTCCACCCGGTCGGCGGCGGCCACCACCGCGTCGGGCACGGTCTCCCGCTGGCCCACGGAGGTGATCGCCTCCACCGCGTCGTTGAGGCTCTCCAGGTGCTGCACGTTGAGCGAGGTGATCACGTCGATGCCCGCGCCGAGAAGCTCCTCCACGTCTTCCCAGCGCTTCTCGTGCCGGCTGCCCGGCACGCAGCTGTGCGCAAGCTCGTCCACCAGCGCCACCGCCGGCTGCCGGGCCAGCAGCGCGTCAACGTCCAGTTCCGGGAACGTGCTCCCGCGGTAGCTGACCTGCCGTTGCGGCAGCCTCTCCAGGGCCGCGGCCATCGCCTCGGTATCCCCCCGGCCATGGGTCTCGGCAAGCCCCACCACCACGTCGTCGCCGGAGTCCGCCCGCCGCCGCCCCTCGGCGAGCATCGCGTACGTCTTCCCGGCCCCCGGGGCCACACCCAGGAACACGTGCAGCCTGCCCCGCGCCGGCCGGGCGGTCCCCGGCTGCCCCGCCGGTGTGATCAGCTCAGCGGTCGCCGGCCGCCGCGCCGGTGTGATCAGCTCAGCGCCGGCCACGGGCGCTGAGGCCTTGTCCTGCGTCATCGACATCCCTCCGGCCGCCAGACCTGCGCGGCGGCATGCGCCGAAGACACCTCACGCTGGTGACGGTATGAGCCGGCGTCCCCGCAGGGGAGAGCCCAAGGTCCTGACCGCCGGGGCCGGTCGTCACGCCTGAACTGCGCGGCCTGCCGGTCTTCGCCCAGGTCGCAGCCGCGCTTGCCGCACCACACCCCGGGCACCGGGCGCTTGCGCCCCGGCGCGAAGCGCTCCTGCTTGGCACCGGGCGCCTGCGCGTACCCCGCGTCACGCGGGGCATAACCCCGGCGGGCCGGTGGCCGGCCGCCGGCGCATCCGCTGCGGCGTCCCGGAGGCCGCGGGATCGCAGATCGGCTCGTCCGTGCGGCCCGTCCGCCTGCCCGATCGGCCCGATCGGTACGGCCGTCCGCCCGATCAGTACGGCCGTCCGCCCGATCGCCGTCCGCCCGATCAATGAGAAGAGGCAATGGGATGCCTGGGAACTTCACCGCTGCGCTTCGGGCAACCAACCAGATCGACCTGACCGTCACGGGCCGGGTCAGCAAGCGGGAGATAACCAACCCGGTCTGGTTTGTGCAGGAAGGGAGCAAGATCTATCTGGTGCCGGTCAGGGGATCGGGCAGCGACTGGTTCAAGAACGTGCTCGCCCGGCCGGAGGTGCGGCTCGCGGCCGGCGGCGAGAGCATCACCGCGAGGGCCGTGCCGATCACCGATCCGGCCCACGCCCAGGCCGCCGTGGACAAGTTCCGCGCAAAGTACGGCGCTGGCCAGATCGCTGAGTACTACCCCAAGACCGACGTGGCCGTCGAAGTCGGCCTGCCGCCGTCGGCCTGACCGCCGGGATCAGGCGAGCGCCGCAGTCTGCTCGGCGTGGTCTGGCGCCACCTGGAGGGCCGCGCGGACGAAGCCGGCGACCGCGCGCGAGCGGCAGGTGTCTGGCCAGGCAGCCAGCACCTGGCTTGGGCTCAGGTCAGTGACGGGCGCCAGAAGCCGCCAGGCCATGGGCCAGCAGGCATCCGCCGCATGATCTCTGGAGACTGCGATGAAACAGGACGCCTACGACGCGGTGACCGTCCTTTACCGCAGGCACTACCCGTCCCTGGTCAGGCTGGCCGTGCCGCTCGTGCAGGACGTCGCCACCGCTGAAGGGCTGGTGCACGATTCTTTTGCCGCCGTGCATTCGGCCTCGCGAGGCCTGAATGACGGCGACCGTGCACTCCGGTATCTCCGTCAGTCGGTCGTGAATCGGTGCCGCGATCTGCTGCCTCGCGCCAGCGCCGCGGACCGGGTACCGCCGGGGCATGCCCCCGGCGTGCCGAGCCCCGGCCGGGGGGCAGGCGGCCGGCCTGAATGCTCCGCCGTGATCTCGACGCTCTGGGCACTTGCTCCCCGCCAGCGCGAGATCCTCGTGCTGCTGTACTACGGCGGCCTTTCCGAGGCCGAGGTCGCCTCGGCCATGGGTATCAGCAAGCGGGCAGTCAGGAGGCACACCGCGCTGGCGATGTCCTTGCTGCGCGCTGAGCTGAGCCGGAGCAGCGGTTCGTGACAGGCGAACGGCCGCGTGCCGGAAGCGCCGCCAGCACGGAGACTCCGCCCAAGTGCCCGGAGCGGCCCCCTCGTTCAAGCTGGCATTTCAGCAGGCCTGGCTCGCGGGGCGGCTGTCCAGCCAGAGCGCCCAGGGCTCGATGGTGCCCACCGTGAGCAGCCCGGCCGCCGCCCAGGGGTCGCCTGCCAGGCGGGCCCGGATCTCGGGCTCGCCGGCGGCCTGGACCAGGTGAAGGGTCCGGTCGCCGCTGCCGAGGGGGCCGCCGAGGACGAGGAAGCCGTCGTCAACGAGCCTGTCCATGAACGCCGCGTGCTCGTCCCAGCCGTCTTGGCTCCGGATCGGGCGCGAGGGATCCCAGCCCGGGCCGTGTATCAGCGTCACAGCGAAGGTAGCCATGGCCGGAGCGTACTGGCCGGCACCGACACCACGGCCGGCCAAGATCGCGAGGCGCCCGCCCATCCGCAAATCGCGCGGGTAATCCGAGTGCTCCGGTTATGCGTCCTACATGTGGGGAGCCGATGGGCCAGGCAGCCGCCGCAGGTGCGGCGGCTGCCTGGCTGGGGCACACCCGGGGCCGGCGATCCGGCCGGACCCGCGCGTGGCTACCCGTTCAGGAAGATCCCCCGGGCCCTAGCGGCCCTGGCCTGCCGAGCCCCCGGCGATCTCGTAGGACCACAGCTCGCTGGCGATGCCGACCGGGTGCGGCGCCTCGCCGCCGCTGCGCTCGGCCGCGGAGCGGTGGCCGTGGGCGAACGCGGGGGAGTGCAGCCAGGCCTGGAACGCGTCCTCGTCCCGCCACCGGGTGACCACGAGCCATGTGGTGCGCTCGTCGGTCGGCTTGAGCAGCTCGAAGCCCTCGAAGCCGTCCTGGTCGTCGACCGCGCCGGCCCGCGCGGCGAACCGTCTCGCGAGTTGGTCCCCGCTGCCGGCCGGGACCGTGATCGCATTGATCTTCACGACTGTCATACGCCCGATGATGCCAGCGGCCCTCGCCTGGCCGTGTGCCCGGCCTGCCACCGGGGTTGCGGGCCCGGGGCGGCGGACGCCTGGCCATCAAGTGACGCAGCGGTCACTCTTCGTAATTTGGGCAACCTTTTGGCTGCTTGTCGCGTCAAGCAATGGGTTGGCCGCGGAGCAATCCGCGCAGCCCCGGCTGGCGCCGTCCCCGGCATCGCGGACGCGCGGCGGCCGCCCGCGACCCTGAGGGAGTGGATGCGTTTGGCTTCGGCTACCCCGGATGCGGCTGACGCAGACCCGTCATACTCCGGCACGCATACGCTGCCCATCCAACCCGGCGATTCCCCGCCCCCCGCGGCGCGGCCCGCCACGGCGGCGCCCCCCGGCGGCAGCG